>JAOZSO010000012.1:0-22065 GCA_029939655.1 Desulfobacterales bacterium | reverse complement strand
ATGTTTCATTTCCTGAATAGTCATGATTTACCTCCTTTTATTGAAGCTATAAGCTGTAAGCGTCAAGCTGCTTATGGCTTACCGCTTACGGCTAATTGTTAAAGTCCTATCGCCGGTGTCCAGGCATAGTAAAACCCGGGTGCGAGATGGGTTGCCGCGTTCCGGATCCCCAGGTCGAACAAGGGTTTTGCCTGGACATTTGAACTCGTGGTCAAAGGATTGTAGAGATTGTCATTGGGAAATACCGTACGGCGATAGGCCACAACTTTTGCTTTTTCGGGGAGTCCTGATATTTTGATGGCTTCTGCTACGGCTTCATCCAAATAGCCGATCCTGTCGATGAGCCCGAGTGCCTTGGCTTCAGCCGGCAGATAGACCCTGGCTGTGGATATCATGGACAGGGAGGTTTCTTCCAGGCCGCGATGTTTTACAACGAGTTTCAGAAACCGATCTGCAAGACCGTCGGTCAAATCCTGCAATATCTGCGTTTCTTCTTCTGTGGGCCGGCGGAATGGCGAGCCCATATCTTTGTTTTTGCCCGACTTGTTGACGTCCATGGTTAAACCGATTTTATCGATGAATCCCGTAACATTGGGCCTCATGAATATCACGCCGATGGAGCCGGTGATGGTTGTCGGGTGGGCAAAGATCACATCTGCCGGAAGGGATACATAATAGCCGCCTGAGGCGGCGATGTCCATCATGGATACCACGATTTTGGCTTTGGTGCGCTCCTTGAACGCCAGGATTTCATTGTAGAGGATATCGCTGGCAGTGGCTGTTCCGCCCGGCGAGTCCACCTTCAGGAGAAGGCATTTGATTTCCTTGTCCTTTTCGGCCATGCGTAGCTGAGAAACAATCTCCTGAACCATGCTTGGCATTGTTCGGAACGTGCCTTCCTTCGGACGGGTGGAGATGACCCCCCGCAGGGAGACAACCAGGACTTTCCCTTTTTCCGTTCCCTGCAATATCGATTCCTTGAGCGGATCCGATGCATCAGAAAACAGTTTTACCTGCGGGGCGGCACAGCCACCCATGATAATGATGCTTGTCAGTATCAGGACAATAAACCCTATTCGATTCATCTTTTTCCTCCGGTACGTGTTTATGGGTTTTGTTGTTGTGGAAATTCATGGCACACCTGCTCGGGAAAAATTGCCCAGTTCAGGTTTTACTAAATTGCTTTTCTCATGTCAAAGCTTTCCATGAAGGTTCAACCGCTACGCGATTTAACCTTGCTTTAAGGTCCGGGTTAAGGCAGGAGTCTGCGGGGTTCTTCAAAAACGACCGTTGAACAAGGATCCTGTATTGGTCAGATAAACACCCAGGCTGACCATGGCGGCTCCTGCCAGAAGGGAGATGGTAATGGGTTCATCCAGAAATAGAAATGCCAGTATGATGGCGGCGATGGGAACAAAATTGATGAACAGGCTGGCCTTTGAAGGTCCCAGCTTCTGGATACCCTCGTAATACCAGACAAAACCCAGGACCGTGCCAAAGAAGCCGAGATAGAAAAGACTGAACCAGTTCACCAGGGAATAATCGAATATATCGGTGGACATTCCTTCGGCCAAAGCAGCTGGAAACAGCATGATGGCACCTGTGACCGAGGCATAGGTAACTGCTTCAATCGCAGAGAAGTCCTGCATGACACGTTTGCCGATCAAAGAATAGGCCACCCAGCTCAGGACGGCCAAAAAGATAAAAATCTCTCCGTATCCAAAACTTTCCGTCAGCATACCCTGGAGATTTCCCCTGGATATGGCAACCATGGCACCGGTCACGGACACCAGTATGCCGACAATTTTGACTGCATTCAATTTTTCTTTAAACAGGAAATATGAGGCAATGGTGATGAAAATAGGGTTGTTGGCAATAATGAGAGACGCCCTGCCCGCGTGGATGAGACGCAACCCCTTGAAGAAGAATACGTTATAGGAGAAAACCCCCGTGAGTCCGAGCAGAAGCAGGTAGAATACTTTATCCTTTTGTATGGGGGGGAATCGGCCTTCCATTCGATACGTCATGAACAATAGAGGGATCGAGGCTATGACAAACCGCAGAAAGGCAGCGGAAAAGGGGGCCACATTGTCTGATAGCGTTCTCCCGGCAATGAACGTTCCTCCCCAGAAAATGGCCGTCATGAGGAGTTTGAAATGGATGAGTTTCATTTCTTTAAATAGCTTTTGCCAGGGCTTGGTTTGATCTGGCCTTTAAAAAAAATATGGAAACCCCTTCTAATGCAATCGGAACGGATTTTGACAACTGCTATAGATATGTCATCAACGTTGATGCCAGAATTTCGGCATAACCCGAAAAAAAATGATCGGCCCCCGGTATGATTTCAAATCGTGCTGCCGGATTCCAAGAGGGCAGCTGTTCCTGAATCATGTGAGCCGGTGCAATGTCGTCCCTGGAACCGGTGACGACCAGTTTCAGGGTGGTAATTTTTTGAATATGCTCGAAATCGATAAATGCTACCGGGGGGGAGACCATGATCATTTCGGTAACGGGCGTATCCCCCGGAAGGATCTGAGCATTTATCCATGCGCCGAACGAATACCCTGCCAGGCAGATTTTATCAACATTGATTTGCGCAAGATAGGCCAATGCCCGGCAGGTATCCCTTTTTTCTCCCGTTCCTTTATCATAGGTCCCCTGACTACTGCCGACGCCCCTGAAATCGAATCGTAATGTCGTATATCCCTGATGCTGAAACGCATGCGTGATGGCTTCCACCACCGGATTGTACATGTTGCCACCATACAGCGGGTGGGGATGCGAAACCACGACGCCTTTTTCACCGGCACGGTGCAAAAGTCCCTGCAATTGAAGCCCATCGGATTTGAATGAGATTTTTTCTTCCTTGGTATCCAACTCTCTAGTCTTTCTTACGGTCGCTAACTTGCTTCAAACAGGCGACCGGCTGTTTGCCGTCATCCGCAGGATAGGTTCCGAGATTCTTCATGGAAATAGTCAGCTTTTCCATTTTATCCAGAACATCGGCGATCTTTTCATTAGATTCCGAGCCTTCAAAATCCAGGAAGAAGCTGTAATTACTCGGTTCCGAACGCAGCGGCATTGACGCGATTCTCGTCAGGTTGATATCGGTTTCCGCAAAGAGGCGCAGGACGCTGTACAGACTGCCGGCCGTGTGGGGCGTGGCAAAGATAATCGAGGTCTTGTTGCCGCCGCCGACATTTGCCTCCCTGGACAAAAGCAGGAACCGGGTTGAATTGGAAGGTCCGTCTTCAATTTTTTCTTTGATAATTTCGAGATTGTAGAGTTCTGCACTCAAGGCACTGGCAATGGCCGCCGCCGCTTTTAGATTCTCCCTTGCCAGCATTTTTGCCGCACCGGCCGTGTCATAAAAAGGTCTTGGTTCGAGCTTGTTCCGGGTGAGAAACCCCCGGCACTGTGCCAGGGCCTGGGGGTGTGAATAGACCATCCGAATTTCCCGGTAATCCGTATCTTCGGTTGCCAGAAGGCAATGGTTCACCGGCACCTTGGCTTCGCCGATAACCTTCAGACGGGTAGTGGTCAGCAGTTCATTGACCTGTGTTACGGCGCCTTCAAGTGAATTTTCCACCGGCACCACACCCAGGTCGAGGGCGCCTTCTTCGACCCCGCGAAAGACGTCCACAAATTCCATGCAGGGAATATAGGCACCCTCTGGAACCAGCCGGCGGGCTGCCACCTCCCCGTAGGCGCCGTGTTCGCCTTGAAAGGCCACCAGGGGACGATTTTCTTTCTGGAGGCGTTTGCTTTCCGTGATAATCGTCTGCAGCAGTTGTTTTGAGAAGGACCCTTTAATGAGATCCAGGTTCATCCGCTCGATCCGGGCGAGCATGGATTTCTCCCTTTCAGGATCGCTGACGGTCTCCTTGAATTTACTAGAGCGCAGCGCCAGTCCCATTCTCTCCTGGAGAATGACCAGAAGTTCCCTGTCAATTTTATCGATCCGGCTGCGAATCTCTTCCAGTTTCATGTTTCACCTCGGTTGATATATGTTCTCTCCACTAAAAAAAACCCCGAGAAATCAATTCCCAGGGCTTAAAAAAACCCCGAGCGGCCTGAAATGTCCACCCGGGGAACGTTACTGTCTATGATTGTCAGATAACCGGATGGACGTCTCTAAAGCAAAAGAAGAAGCGCCCAAAATGATAACGTATTGATTGACTATGGTTTATAGCTATGTTCATAGGTCCCCTCTTGTGAGCATGTAGACATATTTAACCGAGTGATAATTGTCAAGGAGAAATTATCACTTGACCCATACGGGTTTTTTTTAGTATGAATTCCGGACGGTTAATGCGTGCTGGATGATGCTCCGAAGTTTAACCTGAAGTGAGCGATTTTTATCTCGATCTGCACCGATCTCTTGCGGATCGAGGGTTTGCAAAAAGCCTCGACAGATCCACGGGTATGCCTGTGTTTTTTGCGAACCCTTCTCCATCAAGATTTCGGCACACCTCTTCGGGAAAAATCGCTCAGTTCAGGTTTGACCCAAAACCCAGGAATGAGTGGCCTTTATGAAAACTGTATTGATTGTCGACAATGATCCGATCATGCTTGAAATTATAGCGAGCCTGTTGAGGGATCATAGTATTTTTTTCCGGATCATAAAAGTTGAAAACAGTGCCAAGGCATTGAAGCTTATCGACAGGGTAGCGATCGACCTGGTGATTACCGGCCTGCGGGTACCAGAGGAAGACAGCATCAGTTTCATTCAAAAACTGAAAGAATCCTGGCCAAAGGTATTACGGGTGATTCTGACCGATGTGGTATCACCGACCTTGAAATCAAAAATTGACCAGGTAGGTGTTTCCGCTTATCTGGAAGAGCCCATCAATATGGATGCTCTTACCGAGCTGCTGCTGGCTGAACTTAAGATAGCATATGGCGGCCGCATCCGCGGTATCAGTCTTTCATCATTTACCCAGATGCTCGAGCTGGAAGGGAATTCCTGTGTCCTGCGCGTCCGTGGAAGTCGTGAAACCGGAGAACTGTTCTTCAGTAAGGGTGAGCTGATTGCTGCAAAGCTCAGTGGGTTGAGCGGCAAAAAAGCAGCCATTGACATTCTGGGATGGCCTGAAACCATCATCGATATCGATTTAGCACCGTTTGAGAAAGAACGGGAGATAAATACCCCCCTGATGAGCCTTTTGCTGGAAAGCCATAAGGCCGAGGATGAGCGGCAGTTTGGAAATGCCGAGATGCGGCAGTTTCCAAGACATGACTGCCATATTGCGGTGGATTTCGATATCAGTGACTGGTCTTACGAGGGGGTTATAAAGAATATGAGCCTTAAAGGTGTTTATATCCAGACCCACCATCCGGTGACGGTCAGCAGTGAAATTTTGTTGGCCCTGACATCTTTAGATGCCTGGAGACACTGTACGATCAAGGGTACGGTTGTTCGAAGAGATGCCAAAGGGATCGGGGTGATTTTTCAGGGGTTGAGTCTCTATCAGCAACAGGTTGTCCAATCCTTTCTCAAATCGGACTTGGCCAAGGAGGAGACTTAGGGCTTGCGCAAAAATAACTTCACATTTTGGCATCTCAGCTTCAGCTCATCTTTGGCCGATGTCTCACTCGCAAAATCCGCGAAATAGCACGCTATTCCTGTGGTTTTGCTCTCTCGAATCAGCCAAACCTGAACCAAATATGAGCGCCAACTCTGCTAAGTTATTTATGCGCGAACCCTGTGGTTTTAAAACCTCAGATCGCATCCTATGCAGCACTATTATTGATCCAGTATATCATGCTGGCAACCAGATAATAGAGACCGAGTAGCTCAACACTAAAAAATATCCAATAATACCAAAGCCGGCGAATTAGCGATGTGGGCACAAGGATGCCCATCCCCACAGCTCCCAGACAGATTAAGGAATAAAAAGTATAATAATATCCCTTTGCCACCAATCCGGTCAGAAAAAACATGCTGATGTTCATGATCACCAGTAAATTGTTGAACCGGCTAAGATGGCTCCAGAAATTTACGTGTCCGGCAATAAATCCATTTTCCCAAATCCCATAACGATTTATCAACATATTTTTGCCCTTTTTTTGTAAGGAATTTTGAATTGTACCGACCAATGAACCAAAAGGAAAGCTTAATTAATGATACCGAAACAAGGCTTTTCACACTATAAAACGTGACCAACTGTTTGTTGGCATAACGTTTAACAAGCGCATGTCACACATACCATAAGGAGGCAACGATGAACTCAAAAAGAATGTTTCAAATCGCATTAATCGGTTTCATCAGCATATTTTTCATTTCTTTTGCTTGGGCATCAGGCAATGCCCGGACCTTTGTACTTGAAGCGACACCGGACCACCCTGACGCAAATGGAACTGCGGTCATAGACGAGACCCATGTCAGTATACAGGCACGAGATCTCAAACCCGATGCCGTTTACACGGTGTGGTTCGTCAATATGAAACCCAAAAAGAAAGCAATCGGTGCCGGTACGATGCCTTACATGTTCCGGACGGACAAATGGGGAGATGGAAACTACAGTGCGTCACTTTCTAAAACACCCTTTGGGAAATGGGCGATGGTCATGGTGGTACTGCATCCCAATGGCGACCCCAAGGACATGGACAACATGGTAGGTGCTTTGAAAGCTCCTTTATAATGTATTAATCGGTCCTGGTGAAAGCAACCTGTCCTCTGGTTTGAACGGGGGCAGGTTGTTTCCGGATTTAATCGCCTGGAAGGGAATACCCTATATGTCAGCAGCATCTTTACCGTGTTACAGCTTGCAAAATGGGGTCATTTTGATATCTTAATAAAATCGTTAAAGATTTTATAGGGGTATCATCTGAGAATGGAAGATGCACTGAAAGTAAATTCCGAGGCATGGGTGGATCAATATGGAGACGCGCTCTTTCATTTTGCCCTTGCAAGAGTCAACAAACGGGAGGTAGCAGAGGATCTTGTTCAGGAAACATTTCTGGCTGCCGTGCAGTCGCAAGAACGGTTTAAGGGACAATCATCTGAAAAAACCTGGCTGTTTGGCATTCTGAAACATAAGGTCATCGATCATTATCGAAAAAATAAGTCTACGGTTTATGCACAGGACCGTTGGCATGATCCAGACAACCTGGATGGATTCTTCAATGAAAAAGGGGGCTGGCAAGTTCGTCCGCAACACTGGAGCGCCAATCCAGGCAAGTCCCAGGAGGTCAAAGAAGCTTTCGATCATTTTTACCGATGTCTGTCGGACTTGCCCCAAAAAATGGCTGATGTATTTGTGTTTAGAGAAATCGAGGGATTGCGTACGGACGAAATCTGCAAACGTCTTGATATTACATCCACCAACTGTTGGGTGATTTTATATCGTGCAAGAATGTTGTTGCGAAAATGCCTTGAATTGGTTGGATTCGGCCAGCAGCAAGAGGTAACTACAAAATGAAACACTGGATGTTCAGCTGCAAAGACGTTTCCCAAAAGATATCCCAATCAATGGATGGCCAACTACCATTCCATCATCACATGGCAATTCGGATGCATCTTTTGATGTGCCGATACTGTGCCCGATTTTATAATCAACTCCATCTGATGAGGAAAATGGGTCGCCACACGGATACTGATTTGACCCATTGCGACCTCCCGGCCAAGCTTTCCCCGGAAGCAAAAGAACGTATCAAGGAAACCCTGCACTCCCTGCCGTGAATTAATTTTATTTAAAGGTTTAGGGGACGGGTATTCATATATTACTAATTCATGGCTGCTATTTTGGCACTCTTTTTTCCAGGAAAGCGCCGATGCCCTCGATACACTGGCCACTCATGATGTTTATGGTAGCCTGCTCCTTTTCAACAATCAGGGCTTCCTTCTCCGATATATCCATGGCGGCATCGACGATATGCTTGACAGAATTGATAGCTTGGGGTCCATTGGTCATGAGGTTATTCACATACGTTTCAACCTGTCGAATGAAATCCTTTTTTAAAAAGACATGATTGAGGAGGCCCATTGTCAGGGCTTCGTCCGGGTCGATCTTGCGGGCGGAAAATATCAATTCCTTGGCCCTGCCGGGACCTACCAGCCGGGCCAGACGAACCGTTCCACCAAGATCAGGGATGAGCCCGAGGCGTGTTTCCTGGAAACAGAGCACGGTGTCATGGGAGGCGATGCGGATATCACAGGCCAGAGACAACTCGAGTCCGCCACTGTAGCAGATCCCGTTGATGGCGGCTATGGTTGGAAATGGAAGATCGGCAAGCATCGTGAAAACACCCTGCATATAGGCAATTCCCTCGAGCACAACTTTTCGGTTGTTTTCCTGAAGCGCCGTAAACAACCTGGATATGAGCGGATCCGAGGGGTGAACATCGACGCCCGCCGAAAAGATACCAGGTGTGGTGCCCGTAATGACGAGTGCCCGGATATGGGATTGAGATGAAAGGGTTTGAAAATATTCTTCAAACAAATGCCAGCATTCGGAATTGATGGCATTTTTCATGTCAGGGCGATTCATCCGAATGAAAGCGATCCCATCCTTTTCATCATACAATAGCGGCTTGCTGCCTTTTCGCATGGCACCTCCTATATACTATCTTGAAAAACCAGATCTTCTGGGCCGATTCAGGAATATTTGGCTATACCGATTGGTGTAACAAGATAAACCCGAAGCACGAAATCCCAAACAATACCAAATGACACAAACTCGAATGATCAAAACAAGGTGCATCTTGTTCAAGTCCATAGAACATTGTTATGCTTTATTGTATCCCGGATATGATTCATGTAATAAAAATGTTATACGATTTTATTTATGAGTGCAATTACAAACAGGCTACCCACTGGCGGTAGTCACTGAAATCCGAAGCACTAAATTCGGATTTAGAATTTATCACACGCTGAATGCGCATAACATTAACTCTTTAGGGTTGAATCAGTGCCGGGCCTTTTGGACCCGGGTATTTACGATAAAGAGGGTATCAGGAGGATTTACGTGCAATGTTCACAAACATCAGGCAGCATGACAAGCCGTGAGCGATTTTTGGAAGTCATGCGACTCGGGCAGCCGGATCGCGTGCCTTATTTCGAAGAGGGCATTCGAGATGAGGTCATCCATGTCTGGAAGGGGCAGGGCCTTTCCGGAAGACATGAATTGGCAAGAGGGTTCCCTTCTGATGTGCGCGAACGAATGGAGCTGAACCTGGACCCGTATCCTGAATTGAAACATTGGCCAACCACAGAAAAAGATTTGGATTACTTCAGGCAACATCTAAACCCGGATGACCCAAAACGGTTTCCCGAACAATGGAAAAAGCGTGTTCAGAACTGGAAACACCGCGAGCATGTATTAATGTTGTATGTCCATCAGGGTTTTTTTCTGAGTATGGGTGTCAGGGACTGGCAACGCTTTTACGAGGTCATGGCCCAGCTGGTGGACAAACCAAACCTGGTGCGGGATATGATGAAGGCGCAAGGCCGGTTTGCTGCAGCGATCACCGAAAAAGTCCTCAAGGACGTCAATGTTGATGCCGTCATTTTCAGTGAACCCATCGGCGGCAACGAGGGTCCCTTGATGTCGCCGGAAATGTATGAAAACATCGTTCTGAAAACTTATCAGCCCATCCTGGATGTTCTGCATCGAAACCATGTGGAGACCATTATATTCCAAACTTTTGCCAATGCCCGGATTCTCATCCCCAGCATTCTGAAATGGGGATTCAACGGGCTGTGGGCCTGCGAGATTAATATCGAGGCCATGGACTACCGCAGCATTCGCAAGGAATTCGGCAGGGACCTGAGGCTCATTGGTGGTATCGACCTGGATGCACTTCGCAGCAGCAAGGAGGACATCAAGAAGGAAATCCAAACCAAAGTGCCGCCCCTGTTGGATCAGGGCGGCTATATTCCCCTGGCAGACGGTCGCGTGCGAGAGGATGTACCCTTTGAAAATTATCGGTATTATCGAGAACTGTTACGAAGTATTATCGAGAAATAAATAAAAGCGGCGCAGCCGCGTCAAATGCCGGCGCGAAGCGACGGCATCAGGGTATCAAAATAGTAGACCCGGTGGTTTTTCTCCCTTCCAGGTCCCGATGTGCAACGGATGCCTCTGACAACGGATAGGTCTGGCCGATGGTAATCTTTACGGCGCCCCTTTGGACGACATCAAGAAGATCGTTTGCATGCGCCAGGAGATCCTCCCGCTTCTCGGTATAGGTCATGAGACTCGGTCTGGTCAGGAACAGGGAGCCCTTGGCTGCCAGAACGCCCAGTTCGAGGGGCGGCACCGAACCGGATGACTGTCCAAAGGTGACCATGGTGCCAAGAGGCTGCAGGCATTCCAGTGATTTCATAAAAGTGGTCTGACCCACGGAATCATAGACAACATTGACACCTCTGTTGTTTGTAATTTCTCTGACGTTTTCGACAAAATCTTCCTGGGAGTAAAGAATTGGGTGATCGCATCCATTGGATCGTGCCTTTTCCGCTTTTTCAGCCGAACCAACCGTGCCGATTACAGTGGCGCCGATGTCATGGGCCCATTGAGAGACAATTGATCCGACCCCCCCGGAGGCTGCGTGGATAAGGATGGTGTCCCCCGATGAAACGGGATAACAACCCCGTATGAGGTAGCGTGCGGTCATGCCCTTGAGCATCATGGCGGCTGCTGTTTCAAATGATATGTCGTCGGGCATCTTTACCAGCCGGTGAGCAGGGATGCAGCGCACCTGGGCGTAGGCACCAGGGGGCACGCCGGCATACGCCACTCGGTCACCCACGACTACGCCATTCACTTGCTCTCCGACAGCTTCCACGACACCGGATCCTTCCAAACCGGGTATGGCAGGTAGCGCCGGGAGTGGATACAGCCCGGTTCGGTGATAGACATCGATAAAATTGAGTCCGATGGCTTTATGCCGAATGCGTACCTCACCGGCTCCAGGACTTCCAGGGTCGTGATCCTCCCATTTGAGGACTTCAGGCCCTCCGTTATTGTAGAGTTTGATCGCTTTTGACATGACATCCTCCTTACTTCATATTTTCCGCAATGTCACCCGGGTCGTGTTGAATCGGGGCCCATTCCCGATGGCCTGCGGCCGGCTGCTCGTCATGCTGTTCTGGGAAACGCCGTCGAGGTCTGCGGCTTCCTTGGGGGACCAGACAACACCTTCCGGAAGGGCTTCTGAAATGACAGCCCGCATTCTGAGACTGCCGAGGTGATTTTTCAGCAAAACGTCTTCTCCGCCGCCGATACCAGCTTTTGCAGCATCTTGCGGGTTGATATGAACAACTGCGGGGATGCTTCCATAAATTTCTTGGAATTGGGTATGCGTATGGTTTGATACGGAACTGGTCATGAAGGTAAATTGTTCTGTTTTTGCTACCCATTCCTTTTGCGTCGGCATGGGGGAATGGCCGCTCGCCAATGCCGCTCCGGCGTAGAACTCAATTTTACCGGAAGGTGTTGGATAGTGATCTCTGGGTTTACATGCAAGCCTGAGCCGTCTGCCGGACATCAGGTCCTGCATGTCCCCGTTTTCAAATGCATCCGGCATGGCAGACGTAATGGCCGTCAGGGCGTCTTCATAGAGCCATGGCTCCTGAAGTTCCAGCCGCCGGGCAATACCTGTCATGACCTTGATTTCATGGCGGCTATCGGTCACAGGTTGGGTAACCTGGCGACTGAACTGAACACAATTGTGACTGTCCGGAATGACGATATCTTCTTTCTCCAGGAATGTGGGTGCCGGTAAAACGATGTCGGCCAATTTTGCCGTTTCGGTCCAGTGGGTTTCATGAACAATCAGAAAGAGATCGTTGCGGGCCAGGCCTTCTTGAAATGCGCTCTGGTTGGGGAGGGTCATGGCGGGATTCATGCAACTGACGTACACAACTGAAAAATCTCCCTGTTTGATGTGATCGGCCACAGCGACCTGGTGGATGATTTTGGGTTTTTTAGCGGTCAACGATTTTCCGTTGATGAGCGATCTGTCTATCAGGTAGGTGCTGCCGTTTCCATAGAAGAAGCCGCGGTGGATCCCCAGTACGGACGGTATCATGGCCACAGCTCTCACTTGATCCGCACCGTTTGAACAGTGCTGAAGACCATAGCCTATAAGGGTCATGCTCGGTTTGTTGCCGGCATACAGTTTTGACAGTAGTTGCAGTGTGTCCGGGGAAACACCGGTTAATTGCTGGACGGCTTCAGGGGACCATTTTACTGCCTCGGCCTTCAAGTTATCAACTCCAGTGGTCCATTTTTCCAGGAATGCAGCATCTGCATACCCGGAGGCGATGAGCCGGTTCAAAAGACCGTAGGCCAACGCAACATCTGTCTCCGGTTTTGTCCGGACCCACAAGTCAGCCTTTTTCGCCGTATTGGTTTCAATGGGATCGATAACAACAATTTTGGCCCGCCCCTCCTTTTGGGCCGTGAGGGCCAGGCGCCAGATATGGGGAGCACTCACCGCCGCATTGAATCCCCAGAAAACCAGGAGTTTCATGGAAGGCATTTCCAGCGGGTTGGCACCGTAACTATCGCCGTAATGCATTGAAATTCCCAAATGCCCCGATTTACTGCACAGGGCACCATCAGTTTGAGTGGCACCGAGGGCATTCCACAATCGCTTGGGAAATGCATTGGCGATCAGACCGGTGTTCCCGGCATAATTTAAAAAAAGAATCCGATGGGCTCTCTGTTTAGCGATAACATGGGCAAGTTTGCGTGATATGAGATCAAGGCTCCGGTCCCAGCTGATTTTTTTGAAACCGGAGGCCATTTTTATAAAGGGGCTGTCGATGCGATTGGATAGAAGTCTGTCTTGGTCCCTGGCACTTCTGGGACAGACCATTCCTTTGGTCAACGGGTGCTCGGTATCTCCATGAGCCGATGTGATGTTGCAATGTTCATCGACATGGAAAACCAACGAACAGGCATCATAGCAATCACGGGCACAGACGGTTTTTATTGGGCTTGTTGGGTTCATTGAGTTTATTGGGTTTATCGGGTTGATTGGGTTTTTTGTAGCTGATGGCTCATAGGGCTTATCTCTTTACTAAAACGCTTCCTTTATCTATAAGTGGTTTACAGTTTACAGCTTATGGCTTACCCTTGAACCCTTGGATCCTCGGACCCTCGTTTTTTATTGACACACCTGATAATTTCTTCCCCGAAGGCTTGAACCTGCCATGATTTAAGGCTGGCGATGTCATCCAGATCGCTTATGGCAGAGGGAGAAGTCCTGGCGATATCCATTGTCTGGGATTTGTTCAAAACCAGGGCGGGATCGATGGCCAGGTCGGCCGCTTTTTTATCTTTCCAGTTTTTCAGTTTGTTGGCTAAGCGGATTTTTGACTCAGGCATTCTGGGTGTCCGGGTTCTTGGGTAGATCGGGAGTTGATCGCTCGGTGTTTTCAGACCTTTGTTGATAGCCTCTATCAGTTGGCGGCCATGCATGTTGGCCTGTTTGGTGCTCAGGGCGCGACATGCCTCCAGGGCTTTCTTTGTCTGGGGTTTTTCACGTGCCAGGGTCAGAATGGAGAGATTGCCGATAACTTTAAAAAGTGGGAGGTCTTTTTTATGGGCAGACTGTTTACGGTAGTTCAGAAGTTCCTCCAGGACAGCCAAGTCTTTTGGTGGCAGCCTCCCTGCCCCTTTGAAGCTGAGAAACAGCGGTTTGACATTTGTTGCGTTGGGTCGAACCCTGCTCAGCAGGTCACATTCTTCATGGACCCAGGTCAAGCGGTTTTTCTCGGCAAGCTGTTCCTCCAGAAGTTTTGCCAGGGGGAGAAGATGGTGAACATCCTTGGCTGCATAGGTTATCATGGCTTCAGGCAGCGGTCTCATGGACCAGTCTTTTTTCTGGTATTTTTTCTCCAGCTTGACATTGAAGAAAGTTTGCAGCATTGCATCCAGGCCACTTTGTTGAAAACCCAGGAATCGAGAGGCCAGTTCCGTATCGAACAGATTGTGAATAGTGATGTCGAAATCCCGGAAAAGGGAGCGAACATCATAATCGGAGCCATGGAAAACTTTTTTGATCCGACGGTTCTCGAAAAGTGGTTTAAGCGCTGATAAATCCTCGATCGGGATAGGGTCCACGATAAACAAGTGGTGGCTCGAGGCTATCTGGATCAGACAGACCTTTTCTTGAAAGTGGAACATGGAATCCGCCTCCAGATCCACAGCGAGAGCCCCGGCGCCCCGGAGGGATTTCAAAACAATGTCTAAACCGGATGTTGTGTCTATAAATTCAAATTGGAATTCAGAATCTTGCTGCATGTCTCACCAAATTTTTCTTGACCTAGTGCTGCAATTGGCCTAAATAATAATGTTTACGGGTTATTAAACAGGCACCCGGAAAGTTTTCTTGAGCCATTGCGTGGTTAAGTGTTTGACAGAAGAACTTTCCGACTTCCTGAAACAAATAAAATCATAAAATGATTTTATGACAAGGTGACGAACGATGATCAATATAACATTTCCAGACGGAAGCACAAAGCCTTTTGATGATTTTCCCACCGGTTTTGACATTGCCGGAAGTATTTCGGAAGGTCTGGCCAGAGATAGCGTGGCCATGGAGTTGGATGAAGAGGTGGTTGACCTGAGCACGGTTGTGAAAAAAAATGCAGCCATCCGGCTGATAACGACCCGGGACA
Source organism: Desulfobacterales bacterium (assembly GCA_029939655.1). Classification (GTDB taxonomy): domain Bacteria; phylum Desulfobacterota; class Desulfobacteria; order Desulfobacterales; family B30-G6; genus B30-G6. The sequence goes on along the minus strand of JAOZSO010000012.1, from coordinate 7,430 downwards.
AGGAAGCCCTGGAGATAATGCGTCATAGTGCCGCCCATGTCATGGCACAGGCTGTGCTGAGATTATACAAAAATGCCAAGTTGACTATCGGGCCGGTGATTGATGATGGGTTTTATTACGATATTGACATGGAACCGATTTCCGAAGATGACTTTCCCAAAATCGAAGCCGAGATCAAAAAACTGGTGAAAGAGAAAATTCCGATTCAGCGAAGCGAGGTTTCCAAGGCCCAAGCCCTGGCGTTCTACAAGGATGAACCTTACAAGCTGGAAATGATTTCAGCCCTGGAAGACGGCCGGATATCCCTTTATGAGCAGGGGGGGTTTACAGATCTTTGCCGGGGGCCTCATGTGCCCCATACCGGATTTGTAAAGGCCATCAAGTTGACCAAGGTGTCTGGTGCTTACTGGCGCGCTGATCAGACCAAGGCGCAGTTGCAGCGATTATATGGAACGGCTTTTTTCAACAAAAAGGAGCTGAAAGAGCATCTCCGATATCTTGAAGAGGCCAAAAAACGGAATCACCGCAAAATCGGCGAAGCCTTGGATCTGTTCAGCTTTCATGACGAGGCGCCGGGAATGCCCTTCTTTCATGCCAAGGGTATGGAGCTCTGGAATACCCTGCTGGAATACTGGCGCTATGAACACAAGGCCGCAGGTTATGTGGAGACCAAGACGCCGATCATGTTGAAACGGTCTCTGTGGGAGCGGAGCGGCCATTGGGAGAACTATCGGGAAAACATGTACACCACCATGGTGGATGAAGATGACTATGCCATTAAACCCATGAACTGTCCCGGGGGTATGCTGCTTTATGGAAACCGGCCCCATTCTTACCGGGAATTCCCCATCCGGGCGGCAGAGATCGGCCTTGTCCACCGCCACGAGTTAAGTGGTGTGCTAGCGGGTCTTTTCCGGGTCAGGGCTTTTCATCAGGACGATGCCCACATCTTCATGACACCGAATCAGATTCGAGCTGAAATATTGGGAGTCCTACAGTTGGCTGAACGGGTTTACAGGACCTTCGGTCTTGATTTTCGTCTGGAACTTTCTACCAGACCTGAAAAATCGATTGGAACCGACGAGCAGTGGGAAGTCGCAACAGAAGGACTGCGGGGCGCCCTGGATGCCTATGGTCTTGAATACCGACTCAATGAGGGGGACGGTGCCTTTTATGGTCCTAAAATAGATCTGCATATCATGGACGCCCTTAAACGAACCTGGCAATGCGGTACAATCCAACTGGACATGTCATTGCCGGAACGGTTTGACCTGAGTTATATTGCCCAGGACAATGAGAAGCATCGCCCCATTATGATCCACCGCACTATTTTAGGGTCCATCGAGCGATTCCTGGGTATTTTGATTGAACACTTTGCAGGCAAGTTTCCGTTGTGGATGGCGCCGGTTCAGGCCGTGGCACTACCTATTAACGACGAACTCATTCCCTATGCTCTGGAAGTCAAGGGTGTCATGGAAAGGACCGGGTTGCGTATGGAGATCGACAGCAGAACCGAAAGCCTCAATAAAAAAATTCGTGCGGCACAGTTGGCCAATATCCCATTGATTCTCACCATCGGCGCCAAGGAACAGGCATCAAATACCCTTTCTGTGAGGACCCTGGATGGCAACGTCAAAATGGGTGTATCCCAGGATGAATTTATCGAGGCAGTCTCTACAAACATCGAAAAGAGAGAACTGGATCTGGAGCTGTTTCAATAACATTGTCGCACAATTTTATTGCGGAATTAGTATGACAAAAGGGAAAACAGGAAAGAAGGAGAATGCCGGCATAACGAGCCACAAGATCCGATGGTGTGACAACCGTTGTCCACATGCCGACTTCGCCAAGCTGGATGCCATGGATGGGAGCTGCCACACGTTTCAATCCTTGTGGTGTGGTTTGCTGCAGAAACATGTGACCAAGAACGCTCCCTGTGAAAACCGATTCGGAAAAAGGCGCCCGACAACCGGGTTTTGAAACATCTAAATATGGCGATCTCTTCACACACCCATGGCAAAATATTCGTTTTCTATTGGCTGCCGGTGATTCTGTACTGCCTTTTGATCTTTATCCAGTCTTCCTATCCTGCAACCGACAGCCTTCCCTCGATTCCCCATATGGACAAGCTGGCGCATGCCGGTGCTTATGCACTGCTCGCATATCTTTTATTCCGCGTGTTTCAATTGACAAGAATCCGGAAAAGTGCCGTGTTGCTGGTGATTCTCAGTGCACTGTCTTCGTCGGTTTACGGTATCAGCGACGAAATTCATCAGTACTTTGTGCCTTCGCGAATGGCCGATATCGCTGATATGGCGGCTAACACCGTGGGAAGTTTCATGGGTGCCATTGCGGCACAAATTATTTTAAACCGGCAGTAGCGAGTTTCCAACGATATGTCAGGAATCTCCAATTGCCTATTAATTCGGTATGCTGCTATGTATTCTTGCCTGCTTTCAGAACCAAATAACCAACCATCCCAGACATGAATGACCCTACAAGTATTGCTAATTTATCTGTGTAGTGAAAAATGCTATTATCTTCAAACGCTAATGAAACTATAAATAAACTCATCGTAAACCCGATGCCTGTTAATACCGATACCCCATAAAGCTGCATCCAATTACTGCCTTCAGGAAGTTTTGCTATTTTGAGTTTTATTGCAACCCAACTAAAGCCAAAAACACCCAGTTGCTTACCGATAAATAACCCAAGCATGATGCCTAACGGTACAGGGCCCGACATTTGGCTAAAAGATATTTCAGTGACATTGACACCCGCATTAACAAAAGCAAATAGCGGGAGTATAAAAAATGCAACCCAGAAATGGAGGTTATGTTCTATGTCTTTAAGGGGTGAAATTGGATGGTTGTTTTCATCTTTTGCGTTCAGTGGAATAGTGAATGCTAATGCAACCCCTGCTAATGTTGCATGAACGCCGGATTTAAGGACGCTTACCCATAATATTGTGCCAACGATAAAATAAGCGGCTTTTTTTGTAATGCCGAATATATTAAAAGCGATTAAAACAGCCAAAGAAATAAGTGCACTGATAATAGATACTGTGGACAATTCGACCGTATAGAAAATAGCAATAATAACTATTGCGCCTAAATCGTCAATAATTGCTAATGCCAATAAAAATAGTTTTAGCGATGTGGGGATTCGATTTCCTAATAGCGAAAGAATACCTAATGCAAAAGCAATATCGGTTGCTGTTGGTATTGCCCAACCATTGGTAGCTAATGGATTGTTTTGGTTGAATGTTAGATAGATTGCTGCCGGAACAACCATTCCGCCAACAGCAGCAAATCCGGGTAATGCGATTTGACTTAAAGAGGATAGATGCCCTTCTATTATTTCCCTTTTTACTTCCAAACCAATTAACAAAAAGAAAATGGCCATCAAGCCATCATTTACCCAATGGTAAAGTGACTTATCAAGATGCAATGAACCAATTCTTATTTCCACTGGGATATGTAAGAATGATTCATACAGTGGCAACATAAATGTATTGCTTAATACAAGTGAAAAAATAGTTGTAAATATTAAAAGTATGCCACTTGATGATTCATTCTGTATAAATTCTTCGATTGTTTTCATTCAAACCTCAATATAACGTGACACAGTATTCCATATTTTGGCCAACCGGTAATGGATTGAGTTTATAGCATGAAAAACACGCTTTGAAAAACACCAAATGCCTCCGGAAATCATAGTCTCATTCAAGTAACACACAGCATTGACAAAAGCATCGCTTTTGGTTACATAACCCAGATGGTATCAAACCGATTTATATAACGATTGGATGCAGAGGATGTACATATGAATGATCAGGGAAACATCACCATCAATGGCAATGCGTTTTCATTCGAGCCCGGAGAAACCATTCTGGCGGTTGCCGGAAGAAACCACATCGATATCCCGACACTTTGTCACCTGAAGGGAGCCTCCCCCACGGGTAATTGCAGGGTATGTGTGGTGGAAATAGAAAATGAGAAGGATCTTTTACCTTCCTGTGCCACCCTGGCAGAGGCGGGCATGGTGGTCCATTCGGAGTCCCCGGAAGTTGTAAAGGCCCGTCGAATGATCATTCAACTCATGCTCTCCACCGGTAATCACAACTGTGCCATCAGGGGGACCAGCAGCGACGACTGGACCCAGTTTCAGATGAAAGTCCAGCAGTATGACGACAGTTCAGAGCTTTGCCCGGTTTGGGGAGACTGCCGTTTACAGGATCTGGCCTATCGTTATCAGGTGGAGCCCGGAAGGTTCTCAGATGCGGGTACGCCCTATCCCATGGAAACGGTCAATCCATTTATCGTCAGGGATTTTTCCCGGTGCATCAAGTGCGGCAGGTGTGTTCAGGCCTGCAACGATATTCAGGTTAACAATGCCATCCAGTTTGGTTATACGGGTAGTAATTCAAAAATTATCGCTGCCGACGATAAACCCCTGAAAGATTCGGATTGTGTTTTCTGCGGTGAATGTGTTCAGGTGTGTCCGGTGGGCGCCTTGGTGGAAAAGGATGTTCGCTACCAGGTACGACACTGGGAAACCGAAAAGGTTCGCACCACCTGTTCTTACTGCGGTGTGGGGTGCCAGCTCTATCTGCATGTCAAGGACAACCGGGTTGTCAAAGTTTCCGGTGTCGAAGGGGCTCCCCCGAACTATGGCAGCTTGTGTGTCAAAGGCCGATTCGGGTATGATTTCATCCACTCGTCTGAGCGCTTGACCGCTCCCATGATCAAGGAGAACGGTACCTTCAGGGAAGCCACCTGGGACGAGGCCCTGGATACAGTCGCCAGGCGGTTCAACGAGATAAAGGAAACTCACGGATCGGACAGCCTTGGTGTTTTTACCTCCGCGAGAATTACCAACGAGGAGAATTACATCGCCAGCAAGTTTGCGCGGGCAGTGCTGAAGACCAACAATATCGATCATTGTGCCCGGCTCTGACATTCTTCGACAGTAGCCGGTCTGGCTGCAGCATTCGGAAGCGGTTCCATGACGAACACCATCGGTGATATCGAGAAAGCGGACGTTATCCTGGTCACCGGATCCAATACCACCGAAAACCACCCGGTCTTGTCAGCTTTCATCAAACGAGCTGTCACCTTCAGAGGTGCCAAGCTCATTGTTGTCGATCCACGATTTGTCCGGATTGCCACGTTTGCCCATCACTGGCTGCGACAAAATCTGGGGACCGATGTGGCCTGGATCAACGGGATGATGAACGTCATTATCAACGAAAATATTTATGACCACACATTTGTGGAAAAGCGAACCGAGGGTTTCGAAGAACTCAAAAAGGTTGTGGCAAAATACACGCCGACCTACGTGGAGGAGATCACCGGCATACCCCAGGCAGACCTGGCCCATGCCGCCAGAATTTATGCACATGCCGGCGCTGGTAGTATATGCTACTGTATGGGCATTACCCAGCACACCTCGGGAACAGACAATGTCAAATCCCTGGCAAACCTGGCCATGCTCTGTGGTCATATGGGCGTCGAAGGCGGTGGCGTCAATCCGTTGAGGGGTCAGAACAATGTTCAAGGTGCCTGCGACATGGGTGGATTGCCGAATGTTTATTCAGGGTACCAGCCGGTGGCCGATCTGGCCGTCGCAAGGAAGATGGAGGAGGCCTGGGGCGTCAGCAATATACCAACCCAGCCCGGCCTGACTGTTACGAAAATGATTCCCAAGGCACATGACGGGGAACTCAAGGGATTGTATATCATTGGTGAGAATCCGCTGGTGTCGGACCCCGATCTGAATCATGCTAAAAAGAGTTTTGCCAACCTCGATTTTCTGGTGGTGCAGGATATATTCATGACCGAGACGGCCCAACTTGCGGATGTGGTCCTTCCCTCCAAGTGTTTTGCCGAAAAAGAAGGCACATTTACCAATACTGAGCGGCGGGTACAGCGCATACGAAAAGCAGTGGATGCACCGGGCCAGGCAATGGATGACTGGAAAATCACATCGGAAATTGCAACACGTATGGGATTTGCAATGCCCTACGGCGAAAGCCGGGAGATCATGGAGGAACTGGTTACGGTGACCCCATCTTATGCCGGGATCGACTATGATCGGATTGCGTATGAGGGTATTCACTGGCCATGTCCCACCAAAGAGCACCCCGGGACACCGATCCTTCACCAGGGGCAGTTTACAAGGGGGAAGGGCCTTTTTCACGCCATTGATTTCAGGGAGCCGGCCGAAAAAATAGATGCGGAATATCCCATGGCTTTGACCACCGGTCGTCTCCTGTATCATTATCATACCGGGACCATGACCATGAAATCAGAGGGATTGAACGAAAGGGCGCCCGCTTGTTTCGTCGAGATTTCATCAGATGACGCGCGTGCCTATGATCTTGAAGACGGTTCGATGGTCAAGGTCGAATCCCGGCGGGGAGATATCAGTGCCGCCATCAAGGTTTCTGAAAAGGCGGTTGCCGGAACAGTGTTCATTCCGTTCCATTTTGCCCAGGCAGCTGCGAATAAGCTCACGAATGCGGCCCTGGATCCGGTATCGGGGATTCCGGAGTATAAAGTGTGTGCGGTGAGGCTCTCTAAAGCTGCATAGCAGCTTTAGAGATAGGGTCGGAGGTTTGAAGGGTTGGAGGGTTCAAGGATTCAAGGCATAAAGTATAACCGTAAACAAAAAGCCATAAGCTTAGAGCAGCTTATGGCTTTTTAGCTGGATTGTCATATTCGAATATTCTGTTCGTTGCATATTGGGTATTGCCCGTAGCAATCCTTTTGCAACCGTCAACACTTTCCCGCCCCATCAACCCAATGAACACAATAAACTCAACGAACGAAATTAACGCTGTTCCCCTCAAACCCTGCTCTACCTACTCTCCCTCCTGCGGTCTCTTCACGGTCGGTGACAGGATGTCAAAGTAGTAATGGATTCCAGCACCCACAAAGGAATCAGCCGTGGTTGCAAAGGAGTCGTCGTTGTCATAGTCCATGAAGGTGAATCCGACCTCGGTTGAAAAGCCGAGATTAGGCAGGCCGCTGAAGAAATATTCGATCCCGATGCCGGCATTGATCCAGGTGCCCGTTTTGGTGTTGCCGTTATCCGGATCGACACGGGAAAATCCCAACCCTGCAATGGCATCCACGTGGAGATTTTTTTCATCTTTGATTTTAAAGTATAGCTTGCCACCCAAATCCAGATCGTCAGATGAATCTGAAAAGTTGAACCCGACAAGGCCCTGTACGGCGAGTTCATTGTTGATCCAGTATTTTCCGGACAAGGAGTCCACGTCCTGAGGACTGAATTGAGAATTATAACCGATTCCCAGGTTGCCCTTCAAGTCTTTTGCAAGGACGGGGGTTGCGAGGATACCGAGTATGAGTATGAAAGCGCATACCATTTTAGTTGTTTTCATAATACTCCTTTAATAAAATCAT
>JAOZSO010000196.1:0-6475 GCA_029939655.1 Desulfobacterales bacterium | reverse complement strand
TATATTTGTTTTCTTAAAAACAATTCGATCTTTTAAAATAAGCAACGCCTTTTTATGAAAGTCCACTTTAATCTTGACATGTAGATACGATGTAGCTATTTAGTAATCACATTATTCCGACTATCGTTGATAATTTATTCTTATTACTCCGGCGAATAAATACCCGAAAATTGTCATTCCCGCGAAGGCGGGAATCCAGAAGAACACTGGATGCCGGATCAAGTCCGGCATGACGGAGTTAGCTATTTTATCGCCAGGTTAATAACCACCTATAGATGATTTTTAATTCGGTATTAAAGGGGTTGTCATAAATATGTTCCGAATAAGTCCCTCAACCGAGGAGAATCCATATTTTTTTCAAAAGGATATATCATAGTCAATCAAAAAAGATGTTACGGGTCCAGCTAATTTAGAAGGGGAAAAAAATGAGGTACGCAGAGACAGGGTTTAATCTAGAAGTTGATCTAACCCGGGGAAACATTGAGAGGGTCCCAACGGACCCGAAAGACACCGAGCTTTACCTGGGAGGTCTGGGTACGAGTGCCAAGATATTATGGGACAGGGTTCCTCCCGAAGTGGAACCTTTTTCCCCTGACAATCTACTTATATTTGCTGCAGGATTACTATGCGGCACACCCGCTACCGGTTGTAATCGTACTATTGTTACGACCATTTCTCCCCAGACCAGGTTGATGGCCTTTTCAATGATGGGCGGGTTTTGGGCACCCGAATTGAAATATGCCGGGTATGACAAAGTGATCCTTCGTGGAAAGTCCCCTGATCTGGTCTATTTGTGGATACATAATGACAAAGTAGAAATACGTGACGCCTCTCATTTGCAGGGCAAAGGGTCTAATGAAACGGCTGAGCTCATTCGGCAGGAGTTGAAAGAGCCCAAAGCACAGGTGGCGGCTATTGGTCTGGCCGGTGAGAACAAGGTCTATTTTGCTTCCATCGAGCAGGGGCGTTCCAGTGCCAGCCGCGGCGGAATTGGGGCTGTAATGGGAGACAAGGGGGTAAAAGCGGTTGTTGTTCGCGGAACAAAGGACATTAACGTTGCCCAACCAGCTGAATATCTGGAGCTTTGCAACGAAGTGTTGGAATATATAAAATTCCGAGAAAAAAATCCAATTCCCGGCGTAATACCCATTTTATCCGTACTTGGATCACCGCAAGAGATGGCGATCCATGATGAGAAGTGGCACACCGAAAATTTCTCCTGGGGAAATTCCCGTGTTCGCAGAAAAGGTTATTGGAACGATGACATCGCAAAAGAATGGAAGGATACCTTGGATAATGCGCGGACGCGGCTGATAAGCTGCTATAACTGTCCGATGAAATGCGGGGCAACACTTTCCATGCCGGGGCTTCCAACTTACATGATGAAATGCTTCACAAAACTGACCTACACCATGGCGGCCATGTCAAACCTGGATTTTGGTTTGTCAATTGCCCAACGTGCTACAGAGTATGGCGTGGATGGATACTCGGCACCGCAAGTGATGGCATTCGCCCTGGAACTTTATGAAGCGGGTATCTTGACTGATAATGACCTGGAAGGAATGCCGCCCGATAACGAGGAGAGATTTTACTGGTTACTTGACAAAATTGTGCGTCGGGAAGGGATCGGTGATGTTTTAGCCAATGGCACGTATTGGGCTGCCAAAGAAATCGGCAATGGCGCTGAAGCATACGCGCATAACAATATCAAAAAGCATGAGCAGCTGCCTCTTAAGTTAGGCATGCTGAATCCTATCTATTTCCTGATGTATTGTACCGGAGAAAAAATCAATATTACCCAGATTGAAGGGCAGTTCCCCCAGGGACCTTTTCCGAAAAGAGAGCACAGAGAAAAGTTTGTAAAGGATTGGTTCCAGGTTCCTGACGACAAATTCAAGCAGTATTTCCTGGACTGGGAACCAAGGGGAGAAAACTCGATGCCATATTATCCAACGGTTGAAATGACGTGTGACATTGTCGACTGGATGGAGAGGATGCACTACATCGATGATGCCCTCGGCATGTGCGCTGGTTTGTCATCATTTCATCTGAAACCTCCCTATCATATACATAATTACCCGAAATTTATCTCAGCCGGTGCCGGGATGGATATGGATGAAGACAAGCTGACGCAAGCAGCCAAGCGATACCGAACGTTAGTAAGGGCCATCAATATCCGAAGAGGCATGCGCAGAAAAGATGAGAAGCCACCCGAAGATCATTGGAAGAAAAGACTTCCCGAACTCGAAAAAGAGCTCCTGGATACGTATTACCAATACAAAGGGTGGAATCTTGAAGGAATTCCTACCAAAGCGTCCTTACATGAATTGGGTTTGGATTACGTGAGTGAAGATTTTGTAAAGAGGGGGATCTTGGCGGATGAAGAAAACAATTAAAACGATAAGAGTTGATGTCGATAAATGCAATGGTTGCAGGGCATGTGAGGTTATCTGTTCCGCCTTTCACGCTGCCCCAAAATACAGTAGCAACAATCCGGAGAGGTCTCGTATTCGTGTGATCCGTGAACCACTCACCGATATATATGTGCCTGTGTATGCGGGTGAGTACACGCCGGCCGAATGTGCCGGCAGAGATAAATATACGATCGACGGAAAGGAATACGACGAGTGCGCCTTCTGTCGGGCTTCCTGCCCATCCAGGGACTTGTTTAAAGAACCCGATTCCGGTCTTCCGTTAAAATGCGATATGTGTGAAGGCGAAGAAGAGCCCATGTGTGTCAAGTGGTGTCTGGCGGACGCCCTGATTTTTGAAGAAAGGGAAGAGGAAGTCCAAGAAGAGGTGGAACAAGAGGAACTGGAGATCGGGTTGGAATCGCTGGCAAACAAATATGGTATGGACAAGATAATGGATGCCGTATCCCGGATGTCCGAGAAGGAATAGAAATCTACCGGCCAGATTTGGTTCATTCACTGTACGTTTTATGCTTGTTGTGACGTAACTATTCAGCCACAGATTCACACAGATAAACGCAGCTATGTTTAAACACAAAGAAATTACAGATATTATACTTAGAAGTTTTTATGAAGTTTATAATGAGCTTGGCGGCAGAAAACCTGAATTTAAAAGATTTGTATATGATAATAAAAGAAAAAATATCAGTGATGATCAGCGTAGATCGGCGGCTGAATAGTTACGTTGTGACAAAAATTATCAATCACGAAAACACGAAATCTGGAAAACACGAAATTATACAAAGGGGTTCACCCAATTGGAATATTGGAATGATGGAACGGAATAGGATTTTATTACTCCGGCAATTAAATACCTTAAGGGTGTCATTCCCGCGAAGGCGGGAATCCAGAAAGACACTGGATGCCGGATCAAGTCCGGCATGACAGGGTTGGCTATTTGGTTGCCGGGTTAATTAAACGAAATATGTTTGGTGGGTTATCCTTTACGGATACTTCGTGCGTACTTTCGTTTATTCGGATAAACCGGATTGTGATTTAAACTAATTAGAGGAAAAATAACGATTGTGGAGACTGTTGCCCCCTTCAAAGAAGTACTCGATGAGATAAAAGAGGCTGGTGGAGATGCCTTCAAGCTATGTTTTCAATGTGGATTGTGCGATGTTGTCTGCCCATGGAACAGGGTCAGACAATTCAGTATGCGCAAGATAATCCGGGAGGCCACCTTCGGTTTAACAGAGATAGAAGGCGAAGATATCTGGCGATGTACCACCTGCGGAAGATGTCCCGATCGTTGCCCCAGAGGTGTAAAACAGATAGAGCTTGGCGTATCCTTACGCAGGGTTGCTACGGAATACGAGGTTTTCCCTGCTTCTGTACGTTCCGCCCGCACGGCCAGGGCAAGCCTCATTTCTGAAGGCAACCCCTTGCAGGGAGAACAAAAAAAACGGGCGGATTGGGCAAAGGACCTGTCTGTAAAAACATTCACCGAGGGAATGGATGTATTATATTTCGTTGGTTGTTACCTCAGTTATGACCCAAGGATGAAAAAAGTAGCTGTTGCCACAGTCGATATTCTTAACAAGGCAGGGGTTACTTTTGGAATATTAGGTGACAAGGAGAAATGCTGTGGAGAGAGCATTCGCAAGACGGGTAGTGAGGATGTGTTCAAAAGTTTAGCCAGGGATAACATTAAAACTTTCATTGATAATGGCGTGAAGAAAATCATTGTTTCTTCCCCTCATTGTTACCATACCTTAAAAAACGAGTATCCCGAATTTATGGTAAACTTTGAGGTGGTTCATATCTCCCAATATTTATTCGAGCTTATGAATGAGGGAAGACTTAAACTTGACGGGGAATATGGGAAGAAAGTGACGTATCATGATCCATGTTACATGGGTCGTCACAATGACATTTATGATGAGCCCCGAGACGTTTTAAAGAAGGTTCCGGGTTTGGAACTGATTGAAATGGTTGATTTCCGCAAAGACAGTCTCTGTTGCGGTGGTGGTGGTGGAAGAATTTGGATGGATACGCCAAAGGGAGAAAGGTTCTCAGATCTTAGATTGGAACAAGCTAAAGAGGTTGGGGCTGAAGTGCTGGTTACTGCCTGCCCGTACTGTATCACCAATTTCGAGGAAAGCCGCCTCAACCTGGAATATGACGATGTCTTGGAAATCAAGGATATTGTCGAAATTGTCAATGAGTCTTGTTTGCAACAAGGTTAAAATCGCTCAGTTCAGGTAATAGTTTGGTACAAACTATTAGGAGGGGATAAAAAGTGGAAAACGAAGTATTGCCAAAAGAAATAGTTCAACAAATATCCGGAAGTCTTGGAGGCAGTAATTTCGGTGATGTACTGGTTGTGGGGGGCGGGGTCAGTGGTATTCAAGCCTCTCTTGATCTTGCAACCGCTGGTTTTAAGGTCTATCTGGTTGAGAAAGGGCCGAGCATTGGCGGGCATATGGCCCAGCTCGACAAGACCTTTCCCACCAATGACTGCTCCATGTGAATTCTCTCGCCCAAACTGGTCGAGGTCGGCCGGCATCCAAATATAGAGGTTTTGACATATACTGAAGTTGACGGTGTAGAGGGAGAATCAGGAGATTTTAAGGTAACCCTGACCCAGAAGCCCAGATATATCATCGAGGAAAAATGTACGGGTTGTACGACCTGCGTAGAGTACTGCCCTGTGGAATACCCTGACCACTATAACCAGGAAATATCGAAGAATAAAGCCGTCCATGTATACTTCTCTCAGGCAATTCCCCTTATTACCTATATTGATGAAAGCTGTCTTTACCTTAAAGAGAAAAAATGTGATATCTGTAGAAGCGTATGTAAGACCGGAGCCATCGATTTCAGTCAAACAAGCAAGAAAGTAGAAGTAAAAGTAGGGGCGATAATCCTGTCCACCGGTCTTGAGCCTTTTGATCCCAGTGTGAAGGATGAATATTGCTACGGAAAGATGGACAACGTGGTCACCAGTATGGACTATGAACGGCTGTTGGCTTCCACCGGTCCATACGAAGGCGAGGTGCTGCGTTCTTCCGACCGGAAGCATCCCCAGAAAATAGCCTGGATTCAATGTGTCGGTTCCAGGCGGGTAACCCCGAACGAGAACAGCTATTGCTCAGGCGTATGCTGCACCTATACCCAGAAACAGGTGATTTTGACAAAAGATCATGAAGCCGGAGCAGTGTGTACCATCTTCCATAACGATATTCGTTCCCATGGTAAAGATTTTGAACGATACTACCAGAGAGCAGAACAACTTCCCGGGGTTCGGTTCATCAGAAGCTATACATCCATAGTAAGAGAGATCCCGGAAAGCAAGAATGTTGTCGTTAGATACGCGACTCCCGACGAGGGCGTAAAAGAAGAAGAATTCGAGATGGTGGTATTGTCCGTTGGATTGAATCCGCCTGCAGATCATGGGTTGCTTGCGGATAAATTCGGAATCGAACTCAACTCACACGGATTTTCTAAATCAACGCAAACCAATCCCATAGAGACCACCAGACCTGGAATCTTTGTAAGTGGGGCCTTCCAGGGGCCAACAGATATTCCCGAGTCGGTTTTCACCGCCAGCGGGGCCGGCTCCCAATGTGGAGAATCCCTTGATTACAGACGTGGAAAATTGGCCAAAGAAAGGGAATATCCAACCGAAAGGGATGTCTCCCAAGAGGAGCCGAAGATAGGCGTTTTTGTGTGTCATTGTGGGGCTAATATCGGAAGTGTGGTAAATGTTCCTTCCACCGTTGAATATGCCTTAACCTTACCCAATGTTGTTTATGCTCAGGAACAGTTGTTTTCATGTGCTACGAATTCCGCCAAGGAAATAACAGATCTGGCCAAGGAAAAAGGGCTCAATCGAGTGGTTATCGGTGCCTGCTCCCCCAGGACCCTTGAACCATTATTCCGGGACACCCTTCGGGAAGCGGGACTGAATCAATACTACTGTGACATGGCGAATATAAGAGAACAGTGCTCCTGGGTCCATTCCAAGCAAAAGGAAGAGGCCACTGAAAAGGCAAAGGATA
>JAOZSO010000195.1:0-6509 GCA_029939655.1 Desulfobacterales bacterium | reverse complement strand
GAGCCAAATGTCTCTGACCTGGCCCAAAGGACCAGGTTTTTAGTAATGGAATAAAATTAGGTGATCTTCTATGACAGTCAATAGCAGTATCGTTCGCGTTTCCAAGGTCACAAAAACCTTCCGGCTAGGCAAAATCGAGGTTCAGGCGCTGAAAGGTGTGGACCTGGAGATTGACTCCGGAAAATACATATCCATCATGGGGCCTTCCGGATCAGGAAAGAGCACCTTGTTCAACATGATCGGCGGCCTGGACAAACCCACCTCCGGAAAAGTCTTTATCGACGAGGTCGATATTGCTCAACTGGATGCCTATGAACTGGCATGGCTTCGTTGCCGGAAGATTGGCTACATATTCCAGACATTCAATATCATACAGGTCATGACCGCCCTTGAAAATGTCACCCTGCCGATGATCTTTGCCGGCATACCCAACGAGACCGCCGTTGAAAAAGGTATAGGGCTGATGAACCTGGTAGGTCTGGGGGATCGGTTTAACCACAAACCCTTTGAATTGTCGGGAGGACAGCAGCAGCGCGTTGCCATTGCGCGAGCACTGGCCAATGACCCAGCCATCATTCTCGCAGATGAACCCACCGGCAACCTTGACCTGACCACCGGTGAGGAGATCATCTCTTTGTTGAAACGGTTGAGCGATGAACGCGGTGTCACGATCATCTCCGCCACACACGATTTCAAAATGCTGAATGTCTCGGACCAGGTTATATGGATCCGGGATGGTCGTGTCGACAAAATCGAGGATCGCGAAGAACTGTCCATATCCATCGGCACAATCGGCACACGATAACTTCGGATCGGTATCATTCTATGAACCGAAAAAAATACCATCAAAACAGGCGTAACATTGTCGGTTGCTTGCCTATCAAGCGAAAAACCTCCGTTCTGTCAGGAGACCTCATGTTTCGTCTGGTAATCACGCTGGCGTTGTGCCTCCTGGGTTTGTTAGCCGATGGCAACGGTATTGCCGCAACCAGCCCCATGGGCCAGGATCAGTTTTTTAAAGATATTCAAGTATTATCCGCTGTTCAGGACAGAAGTACCGGGACCCCCGGCAATGCCACTGCTGCCGCTTACATCAAGAATCGTCTGTCCGGAATGGGCTTCGACATCATCGGATCTCAGCGATTTCCCGTACCGGTAATGCATCACCAGGGCAGCAGGCTCAAGATATCTGAAACCAGCCCATCCATTTCAATCCTGCCGTACTTAGGAAACGCCGTATCACCCCAAACCATCCCTGCCCCCGGGATCAAAGCCCCCTTGATCTACGCCGGTACCGGTGAACCGCGGGAATATAATGGAAAGAAGGTCGAAGGTGCCGTTGTCCTGATGGAACTCGATTCGGGTAGAAACTGGGAATATGCAGCTACGATGGGCGCCCGGGCAACAATTTACGTGGACCGTGGGAATTCCCCCAACATCCTTTTTAAAGATAAGTTTGAGCTTTCCCCGGTTCAATTTCCCCGGTTCTGGATGTCTATTGATCAGGCAAGAGACCTGTTCGGACTCTTTGAAAACCCAGCCTTGACCCGGGTAATGGATCAGATCACCCTGACATCGGATATCCGCTGGCAATCGGAAATAGCTGAAAATATTTACTGTCTGATCCCCGGCATGGACCCGGAACTTAAAAATAAGATGGTCATGATCGAGGCATTCTACGACAGTTCCATCAACGTGGCCGGTTTATCCCCGGGCGCCGATGAAGCTTGCAGTGTGGCAACACTGCTCGAATTTGCCAAGATCATGAAAGCAAAACCACCCAAAAAAACGGTGCTGCTTGTGGCCAGCGCGGGCCATGCGCAAACCCTTTCGGGCATGCGGGAATTTGTATGGGGTATCTCGGAAAGATCCAAGACCGTCAAGCAGATGAAAAAAAAACTTAGGTCACGGATTGAAAAAACCCGCCGGACCATCGATGGCTTAGCAACCCTATCTTTCAAAAAAAAGATTTTCCCGGAACCCGGCGTCATGCCCCTTCTTGATGTGGCTATAAAAGAAAGGCTCAAAACCGAAGCGGACAAAATCTCCCGCCAACTCATGCGGTTGCGACTGGAGCCGGATCATCGTGCCGATTCGGAGACCATCCAGAAAATGGCGGATCTTCGCCAGTTGCTGCGGCGCCTGACCTGGCGAACTTCTTATAAGGATGAAAATCTAGCCGAAGAAGAAACTCAACTGCTGGAACAGCTTATTACCAGGGCAGCCGATGAGCAGAAAACCGTATTATTGGATATCGAACAACAATTCGTATTTATCGAAGATGTGGACCGTCTCCGCAGGCATACCAGACAATATGACATGGCCGCATCGATATCCTTGCATCTCTCTAGCCATGGCACCGGCTTTGGCGCATTCAACTATGGATGGTTGTATCCGTTCAGACCAAGAATCAACCGTGTGTCCAGCTATAGCAGCTTGGATGAAGCCCTGCGGCAGGCAGCCGAAACAACTGAACAAGAGCTCGGCATTACAAATTTTTTCAAGGACACCCTGCGCCCCAGCAGGCAGGGATCATGGAAAAATTTCTTTGTGGATCGCCCTCCCTTGGGTGGGGAGGTTACGGCTTTGGCCGGATATCACGGTTTGAGCCTGGTGACGACACATGATGCAAGGGCGTTTTGGGGAACCGCTTCTGATACCCTGGAAAACTTGGATCACCGGTATGCTTTACAGCAGGCCAATGTTGTCTGCGGGATCATGCAGCAACTGGTGCAGGACGCCAAACTGCACGAGGACAACTATCCCAGAAAAGGCTTTGCCACATTGACCGGCAGTGCAAAATTTCTGCGGCACGGAGAACTTTTTGCAGACCAGCCGGCACCAGGCACCGTACTGCTTGCCTATCAGGGGCCTGCAAAATTTTATACGATGGTGGATCAGACCGGTGCCTTCTTTCTCAAGGGTGTCGCTGACAAAAAGCATAGTTTCCACAAGGTCATTTTAGAAGGATACAAGTTCGATACCCATACCGGTTCCATCGACTGGACTATCGATAAAAAGCAGACCGGCAAAAATGCCTACCGTGTCAAAATGCGTCGTCTTTCCATGGAGACCGATTTGAAGATGTTCGCCTGTAAGGGCACCACGCTGTTCAATTTGCTCGAACCAAGAACCTTCCGATATCTGACCAAGAGCCAAGTGCTGGACGGTCGTCGTGAAGCCGAACCGATTCGATACTTCTACAGCCGACTCGATACCTGGACATCCGACATTTCAACCATATTTCTTGAACCCGGAACACCGCTAAAGTTAACCCTTTCCGATTCCGCCCTGAATAAAAAACTGATTTTGCTGAATAATTCTCCAAAAAACCCACAGGGAACCGGTTACAAAGTTGATAACTGGCCCGCGCTGCACCGTACCGGATATCGTGTCGCCCATGACATGTGGACATTGATAGTGCCTCGCATAAACAATCTGGAAAAAAGCGGTATCTTCAACGAGCGTATTCACCAGTTGCGGACAGACGGCCTCGCGGCCTTGAATCAGGCGGAAAACGCATGGGAAGAGAAGCGATACAATCAATTTTTTGAAGCCGCATCCAAATCCTGGGCTCTGGCAAGCCGCGTATACGACGATATTGAAAAAACACAAAAAGATGTACTCTATGGCGTGTTGTTCTACATCGCCCTGTTTGTTCCCTTCTCGTTCTGCCTTGAAAGGCTTCTTTTTTCCTACACCAACATCTATAAACGAATTGTCGCTTTCAGCGGGATCCTCATCCTCCTGATTGCTGTCATCTACAATGTTCACCCGGCTTTTCAGCTGGCATACAGCCCCATGGTCGTCATCCTGGCGTTTCTGATCATGGGTCTTTCACTGGTAGTGACATTGATCATCTTTTTCAGGTTTGAAGAAGAAATGACAAACCTTCAGAACCGTTCGCAGCGCAGCCACTCCGAAGAAATCGGCCGTTGGAAGGCCTTTGTCGCAGCATTTCTTTTGGGGGTCAGCAACCTGCGCCGCCGCAGGCTGAGAACAGCCTTGACCTGTATCACACTGATCATTCTCACCTTCACTATCATGAGTTTTACATCGGTCAAATCGGTACGTCGGCATACGCGTATCCTTTATAATAACCAGCATCCCTACCAGGGCTTCCTCTTGAAAAATATCAACTGGCGGGATCTCCCGCCCCAGGCTTACGCTGTCATTTCAAACGCTTTTGCCGAGACGGGAATCGCGACACCCAGGGTATGGCTGGAAGAAGAAGACCGAACCCGTTCGACTCGAATCCCCATACATCATGGGGGAAAAACGTTTGAGGCACGGGGCATGATCGGGTTGTCACACAATGAAGTCCGTGTGTCCGGCATCGAAAACATTCTCATCGGTGGACGCTGGTTGACGGCGGAAGATCGGCAGGCGGTTCTTCTTCCGGACAGAATGGCTGAACATCTCGGAATCGATATCAATGCACCTATCGACGATGTGGTGACCATCTGGGGAACCCCTTTCCATGTTGTGGGCATTTTTTCGGGTAAGCGTTTCCAGGGACTGAAAGACCTGGATGGGGAACCCCTGACGCCTGCCATATTCCCCAGGGAAGTTTCGGATGGCATGACCGAGGCCGTTGTTCAGGCACTGGAGTCGGGTGATGACATGCGCGAATTTCAGAGTCGGTATCAGCATCTCGACGCTGACGTAACGGTCATTGTTCATTTTAAGAAACTCATGGCGGTGGGTGGCCATATCAAAGGGATCGCCGTTCGACCGAATACACTCGGCTCGAACCAGGAAACGGCCCAGATGTTGGTGGACCGTTTCGGTCTGTCGCTGTTCAGCGGGGAAAAATCGGGAACCTACCTGTATCATGCCAGCAATACCATGAGTTACAGCGGTGTTCCCAATATCATCGTGCCCATCCTGCTTTCGATATTCATCGTATTGAATACCATGATCAGCAGTGTGTATGAACGCAAACGTGAAATCGGAATTTACACATCCGTCGGGCTCGCACCCTCGCACGTTTCCTTTCTGTTTATAGCGGAAGCCATGGCTTTTGCCGTACTCAGCGTTGTTTTCGGTTATCTAGTGGCGCAAACATCGGCAAAGCTTTTTGCCGGGACAGCCCTATGGTCCGGTATTACGGTCAATTACTCCTCCGCTGCCGGCGTTGGTGCAATGGTTCTGGTCATTCTGGTTGTCATGATATCGGTCATTTATCCATCCAAGGTTGCCGGTGAAATCGCCATTCCCGACATTAACCGCTCCTGGACCCTGCCAGCTCCCCGGGAAAACAGGCTTGATATTGTCCTGCCGTTTCTCATGACGTATGTGGAACACCGCAGTGTCGGTGGATTCATCTATGAGTACTTTTCCAGTCACCAGGAAATTACCCATGGTAAATTTTCTACCGGGAATATGGCATTCTCCTTTGCTTGTGAAACACCCCCGGTCAGGGACGATGGTGAGGATGACTGTCCTGAAGACCAGGGCGTCTATGATGAATGCCTCCATTTCACATCACAGGTCTGGCTGGCACCGTTTGACTTCGGCATTCTTCAACAGGTTGCATTGAAATTCAAACCCGCTGAAGAGGAAAAAGGGTTTCTTGAAATTCATATTTCACTGACGCGCGAATCCGGAGAATCCAACGCCTGGCAACGCATCAACAAAACGTTTCTGCATGAAATTCGAAAACAGCTGCTCCTGTGGCGTTCCTTTGATGACGAGACCAAGGAGCACTATAAAAACCTTTTGGCTGAGGCAACGAATCAAGCAGCAGATGGAGCGTAGCTGCTCAGGTTGTTTAGGCTATAGGCTATAAGGAAGACATGACAGACATGCCCGACAAAGCGACTGCTGAAAAAACAAAGAATCCAGGCAACCCCGATTCTCTCGCCAACAAGATTCGCTGGCGGGCTATTTTCATAGGGTCCTTCCTGGCCCTGCTTATCTGCCTGATAACGCCATTCAACAACGCTTACAGACAAGGAACGCCATTTGGCGGCGGTCACTTTCCCCTGGCTCCGTTTTATTTTCTTGTCTGGATGGTCGTCATTACCGCTTTCATCCGCTGGTTATTCAAGGGCCGCAATCTTATCACCGGAAAAGAACTTCTGGTGGCCTGGGCATTGATGGTACTCCTTTCCGGCGTTGCCTGGACAGGCCTCGCACGGACGTTCTTTCTCAACTTAACGGCACCTTACCATTTCGCCACCGTCGAAAACCAATGGGAAGAAATTCTTCATCCCCTGTTGCCGCCGGGATGGTATCCCCAGAGTCAGGAAGCCATCACCAGTCTTTACAATGGCCTGTCCGGAGGACGCCAGATGAGCTGGATAGAAGTCCTCGGCAACATTCCATGGGATGCATGGGTGCGGCCCCTTGCGGGGTGGGCGGGATTTGTTTTACTCTGTTATTTTGTCATGGCCTGCATGGTCAGCCTTTTGAGTAAACAGGGAATCTACCACGAGCGAATCAATTTTCCCCTCCTGCGGGTACCCTTGCTGATTCAGGAAGCATTCGACAACAACGAAATGGGC
>JAOZSO010000194.1:0-6522 GCA_029939655.1 Desulfobacterales bacterium | reverse complement strand
TAACTCCTCAAAATAGCACGCTATTACTCCGGGTTAAATCTGTCGTCCGCCTTGAACTCACGAAAAAATCCTCATTTCTGGAAGGACACTAACTAAACAGTAAGCTGTAAGCGATATGCAGCTTAAGACTTACTGCTTATCGCTTATTGCTTAAGACAGGAGGTTTTACATGAAAATTGCGTTTATTGGAATGGGAACCATGGGGGTACCCATGGCCCTGAATGTTTTAAAGGCCGGCCATGAAGTCGTTGTTCACAATCGAACCCGGGAAAAAGAGCTGCCTCTGGCAGATGCAGGGGCTTTGCGGGCTGATACGCCAAGGGAGGCTGCCGCCGGTGCCGAGATAATCATTACCTGTGTCAGTGACACCCCGGATGTTGAAGCGATTGTATTGGGGGCTGAAGGCATCATCCAGGCTGCCCGTGCCGGAAGTCTGCTGATCGACATGTCGACCATCAGCCCCACGGCCACACGTCATATGGCCGCAACCCTTATCGAGAAAGAGATTCGTATGATCGATGCACCGGTTTCAGGTGGGTCCGAGGGCGCGCAGAACGGTACGCTGGCCATCATGGTGGGGGGAGAAGCAGAAGATGTTCAACATGCCATGCCCGTGCTGGAAGCCATGGGGAAAACCATCACGCATGTGGGAGGTATCGGATCCGGACAGATTACCAAGGCCATCAACCAGGTAATTCTTGCCGGAACCTTTATGGGCGTTGCTGAAGGGATGGTTCTGGGAATGAAAGCAGGGCTCGATATGCAGAAGGTCACCGAGGCCATATCCGGTGGCGCGGCAGGGTCCTGGGTGCTGTCAAACCGGGCCATGAATATGGTTAACAATACCTATCCGCTGGGATTCCGCACCAGGCTGCACCACAAGGATCTTCGCATTGCCCTTGAGGCCGCAAGGGATCTGGGTGTAACCCTGCCCGCCAGTGCTTTGATGGATCAGATCGAAAACGGCATCATCGGCAGGGGGTATGGCGATGAGGATATGTCCGGCATAGCGCGCACGCATCGGGAACTGGCGGGTCTCGACGATTCCACGCATTAGCCCGAATATTTAAAAATCTGTTATAGGTTCAAGTCTCGACTCAGGATAGATCTGCCCATGGCTCGGGGGCATGGAGTTGTAAACCCAATCGATGTCAAGAACACCGAGATTGGTCCAGCGATAACGTTTGAATCCACGGAAAACGCCCCGGACAAAAACAGACTGCATTTTTAGATTGAGTCCGAATATGCCGATGCTCGTCTCGGGGGTAACCTCCTGCAGTTCATCTTGAAATGCCAGGGAAGAAAAAACCAGGCGCCGGCTGTCTGCGGCCTGGCATTGAATGACGGGGATGATTTTTGGAAACCCGTCACGATCGATACAGGCCAGAAATTTGAGGGCGTCCATCTGGTTGAACAGGCTTTCGGCAAAGGGTTTGAGGATTCGCTGGTTGTCTCCGGTAATAGCGGCACCTTTGGCAATGCGGGTGGCGACGGCTGCCGGGATGATTTTTGCCATGGGGATTTTCCCCTCACTGCTGATTTCGAGAAGGTCCAGATAGTGCACCGTGTTGATACCGAAATAGGCATTGTACCGGAACATGGGCAGGTTGTTATAGATTTCGTATTCAGGGCCGTCTGATTGCTTGTGGGTCCAGCGGGCTTTGCCCCGCCAGAGCCTTTTGTCCATGGACATAACCAGAAAACCCACAGCCGGATTCAGCTGCATGTAGTATTTGCTGAGTCCGGTGGAGAACTGGCCCAGCGTCACCTGTCCGGGGTTCGCAGCCATAATGCTGGTGATGAGCGTCACATGGATGTCACCATCCGGATTGATGCATGCCACCAGGCCGATTTTTTCCGCCGGTGCGAAGGCCTCGAATTCTTCTTGGGTGAAGTTGTTTCTAATCATCATAATAGCTCTTAATTGTTGGGTTTTGGATACTGACGGCTTAAAGTGCTAAGTTTCCCAATTGGACAGCACCGCTCCAATGGACGCTACCCGGATCGACACCGGATGTTTTTGCTGCCGATACCAACGCATCGATCTGCTCCTGATCCAGCAGGGTTTCATCCTGAAACTGCCAGGTCAATCCGAGTCGTTTGTATTTGTCTCTGCAAAGATTATTAAAACTGCAAAGTTCCCATCGTTTGACCTGGCCGCGCAGATGCCGGGCAATCCAGTTTCCGATACCGCTGATGTTTTTCACAGTGCCCGTGGCGCCCGGCACCAGGGGTGTCCGGATCCAGAGACTCTCCGGATATAGATGGGTTTCAATATATCGGGAAACGTGCATCAGGTTGTCCAGAATGATCTGGTTGTCGCTTCCGGTAAAGAATTTGTGCCGGGCAGCATCGATGTCCTTGATGTCAAAGAGAACCAGGGTCGAATAGGGAAGGAGCCTGTCCAGGGCTTTGGGGCTGCATAAACCACAGGTGTCCAGTGCCGTGTGAATGCCCTGGGCACGGATTTCTTTTAAAAAATCGGCCACAAAACCGGTCTGTAGAGTGGGTTCTCCGCCGGATACGGTTATCCCGCCACCCGATTTTTCAAAATAGACCCGGTCTTTGAGAACTTCATGCACAAGATCTTCTATTGCCCATGGGCGGCCCAATTGTTCCAGGGCGGTGGAGGGACAGGTCTCGACACAGGCACCGCAGCCATCGCATAAGTTACGATCGATGCAGATACCCTCCGGTGTCAGAGTCAGGGCGCTTTGGGGACATGTGTCGAGACAGGTCTTGCATGCGATACATCGTGAGTCGATCCAGTGGATCTGGGGTTTGGGTGAAATACTTTCCGGGTTATGGCACCAGGTGCAGGCGAGGCTGCAGCCCTTGAAAAAAACAGTTGTTCGAAGCCCCGGCCCATCTTCGGTGGACATGCGCTGGATTTCGAGAACGAGGCCGATTTTGTTTTTCATGTGTTTGGTATTTAGTACTTTGTATTTTGTGTTGGGTGTTTAGTGTTGGGCGGTTAGCAACCTAATAGTCTACAGTCTAAAAGCCTACAGCCTATCCCCTCGGACCCTTTTGTTTATTTTGGTTTGATTGATCGTCGAGGTTGCCGCAGATACAAGGAAGATGCTGTTTTGCTATAGCCGCCTATGCGTAACGGCATCTGACGCTGTAGGTGCGGTAAGATCGGCGATCCCGAAGGGTTTTAAATTTTAAAAATAAAATCGATAGAATTCATATATTAAAGATAAAAATATTCATTTAAAATTTGAAACAATCAAACTAAAATCGACAGTGGCTGACCCTCTCTATCACCTCATCCTGGAGTTCTTTGCCCACGGTCGTAAAATAAGCATTGTACCCGGTAATTCGCACAAGCAGGTGCCGATAATCCATGGGATTTTTCTGGGCGTCTCTCAGCATTTCCGGATCGAGCATGTTGACCTGGAGTGCCGTGCCGCCGTTTTCTGTATATCCTTTTAAAAAGGCTTTAAACTTTTGCTTATGTTCCGGATCTTTCAGGATGGACGGGTTGAAGGTTATGGTGTGGCTGGCGCCATTGGGAAGGCAGTTGACATATCCATTGAAATTTCCTTCACCATCCAGCGCTTTGCCCCCCAACACTTTTCCCACCGAATTGGCATTGGATGTGGGGCCGTTGATGTCGGCACCATTGGAAGGGCATATGGCATTGGAAAGAAACTGCCCTTTTGTTCGGCCGTTGGCACTGGCTGCCATGACATATCCATCACCGGCCCAGTAATTCCAGCTGAGCATGCCGGGTCTGAATTGGCGATGGGTGGACCGGGTTTTATGCTGCCAGGTTTCCCGGCACCAGAGGTCCATGACCTGTTTTGCCAGGGCATCGGCGGCATCATCGTCCTGACCGTATTTGGGGGCCTTGTTCCTGGCCATGGCCTGAAGCTTTTCATGACCCTGCCAGTTATTTCTGAGCGCTTGAATGAGTTCAGACATGCTGCAGATCTGTTTGTCGAATACCAGATATTTTATAGCGAGAAGGGAATCGACGGTCGTGGCATACGTAACGGCTTCCAGGGTGGTAAAATTGATTTCGGCGCCGCCCTGGGTCACATCCAGGCCCTTTTCCTCACACCCCTTGACCAGGCAGGACAGGTATGGCGTGGTAAGAAAGTCGGCCCGAACCGATTCAGAGGCTTCGTAGACGCCCACGCTTTTTTCAATGATATAAACTGTCTGTTTTTCGTATGAATTCCAAAAGTCTTCAAATGTCTTAAACCCGCTTGCATCGCCGGTTTTGGGGCCATCCTGCTTGATTTTTTCGGGTGTGCCCTTCATGGGATCGACAAATGGGATCAGGTCTCTGCCCCCGGTCAGGGCGAGCTCAACCGCTTTGAGAAGATTCAGGTTCACATCCACTGTGCCGGACCGATCATTGCCCACCATGGTATTTTCCAGACAGCCCACCGGTGCGTACTCATGCACGTTTGATTCGTTGATCAGGTGGGTGATGCCGGCCTTCTTGGCTTCCAGGATCATACCGGCCATGGATCTTTCATCGAAGTTGATCAGAAACGGGGCGCCCTGGCTCCCGGATATCATATCGATGACCTTGTCCAGGAAGTCGTCCGGCGAATTGCGGTGCAACCGGACATTCGGTTTCGGTTCCAGAATGGGCGTCATTTCATCGATGACCTCAAGGAACATGTAGGTCAGTTCGTTGGTCATGTCCTTGCCATCTTTTCCCATGCCGGAAAGGGTGAGAAGCTGACCAAAGCCTGCAGTGATGCCCTGATTCCCGTTGCGAATCATGGCGTCGTAGGCGGTATTGCAGTGGAACCAGAAGCATTTGAGAATTTCTTTTGCAAACTCCCGATTCATGCCCTGACTGCTTGAATATTCCCAATAGGGCAGCAGGTACTGGTCAATACGCCCGAAGGAAACACCCGGGCCGGGGTAGTTTTCATCACTCATGACGAGCATGTGCGTCAGCCAGAGGGATTGTATGGCTTCCCAGAAGGTCCTGGCCGGTTCCCAGGGGACTGTTGCAAGGTTTCGAGCCATCTCAGAAAGTTCGGTAGCACGTTCCGGGTCGGTTTCTTCTGTTGCCAGTTGCGCGCAGAGTCGGGTGTATTGTTCGGCCAGGTCTCCGGGCAGGGTGGCGGCGGTCATCATGGCCTTGAGCTGGCTGCCTTTTTGGCCCTTTTGATTTTGGGGATCTAACTGGTTGTAGGAGCTCTCTAACGATTCGTAAATACCCTTCCAGCCGATTTTAAGGGCACGTTCATAACCGGGAATGAGGTGGCCGCTGGTGGCGCCGGCATTGCCGTAACCATGGTCATGAAACCATTTCATTTCGGCGCGGGCACCCTTTTTACCTACTACTCGCTGGTCATAGGACTCACGTTCTTTTTTGGTAAAGCAGGTGGAGGTAATGACATTGAATCTGGCGCCGGCGATGAGATCTCCGGGCAACATCTCCTGGGGGACATGTTTCACCATGACCTCCTTGAGAAACCATGCCTTTCTTTGGGGCAGGGGCCATGTCCAGAAGTCATCGTGGAGTTCAATATTCCTGGCCGCCTGATGGTAGCCGCCGCCCAGGGTGTCTATGAGCATATAGACTTCCGGAACAATATAGTAGGTCATTTCCTGGTACTGCAGGTCCCAGGGGGTACCGGTGGACCAGGCCGTGTACTCGTTGTTCCAGCTTCGTTTGCAGCCTTGAAAATAGTAGTCTCGCAACCAGGTGATGCGAGGGGAGAGTCTTTGGGGCTCCTTGATGGTGTATTCGGTTTTTTCAGCAAGGGAAACATTCATGTCTATCCTCCTGTCAAAATTGTACCTGAATGCCGGATGTTATCACAGGATTACGATAACTGGGGATGATTGGAGGGATCACATGATCGCTTGATGATGTCTTTGACTTAGTATGTAGGAGCCTATGGTGTGGTCTCCCTGTTCCGAATCATCAAATTCAGCCCCTATATAATCTTCGCTAATATGCTTGGCATATGCGGTCTTTTGAATATGCGTCTCGCCTTTGTCACTGAGATGAAAAGCAACAAGAATCGGATCATCAAAGTAATAGTCCAAGGTTTTGATGGTTCTATTTGGATGAGGTTTGATTTTTAACCCACTGGATGACAAATTGACAACTCTCATGGCGCAACCTTCTGAAGATCTCCTTGCCCCCACCTGACTGCAAATACATGGAATATTTATAGCCATTCTATAGTGTTTTCTTCTTTCAAGGATGGATGTCCATGAACATCCGCATATGCACTTTGACTTCACTTTCGTCCGGTTGTTGCATTTTATGTATTTTGAAACAGTTACCGTTTTTGATTTAATACAGTTTGGGCAAATAAATGTGGCCTCATTTGATTTGTTTATATGGACTGTCTTAATCATTTCACCATCCCCGACAAAGATTTACTTTATCAAAAATTGAACAGTATTTATTTTACAGCCCACCGTATCATAAAACCAAATTCTTTTATAATAAATTTTCGGGATTATAACCAATAAAAAGGTAACCCCGAAAGCGGATGGGTGATCCCTGTGCGAAAGTGAAACTGTCTGAGG
>JAOZSO010000193.1:0-6562 GCA_029939655.1 Desulfobacterales bacterium | reverse complement strand
TCCCTCTTCTTTTCACCAGTCGATGCCGTTCTCCTGAAGGATCTTTTCGGCACCTTTTTTCAATAGGCTGGATACGCTGGTGAACTCTTTTCAGATAGCTTCTCAAGAGCTTTTTTCATTCGCGCGTCAACTTTAAGCGATATCATTTTCCACATCCTTTTTATTTATGGGTTAAAGTAATCCCTGTCAATTTATATCTTGCCTCACAGAAACAACAAACCTACCTTGAATCCCAAAAGGTTACAATTCCGGTGACAGTCCATGATTTCCAAGAAAAAAGGGTTAACCAACATATTGGCTAACCCTTTGAATTTACTTGGTGCCGGAGCCGAGAATCGAACTCGGATGACCGTAAGGTCGGAGGATTTTGAGTCCTCTGCGTCTACCAATTTCACCACTCCGGCATTTGGGTGGGTTTATAGTGAAATCCTGCGCGCTTGTCAATAAAATCATATTACGGACAGGATCTGGTGTTCTGAAACTGTGCCTTCCCTGAGAATACGTGGTGGATCGATGGTCACGTCGATGACCGTCGATCCCCTGCCCCCTTTCAACGGACCGGCATCTACCACCCCATCGAGTTGTGCTGACACCTGTTCTTCCAGGCAGGAAATATCCGAACACCCCTCCCTTCCCGACAGATTGGCACTTGTTCCGGTCAGGGGGCTCTCCAGTTGAGCCACGATAGCAGCTGCTACAGGATGTTTCGGAACCCGAATACCGAGTTTGCCGGTGTTCCCTGTCAACCTGCTTGAAATCTGCTCACCGGCATGGAACACCACCGTAACGCCACCCGGCCAGAATACCTCCATCAGCAAAGCAGCTTTGGAGGGTATTTCCCTGACAAGTTCAGGCAGGTATGATTTATCCCTGATCAAAACCAGGAGCGGACGATGGGGCCGGCGCCCCTTGATGTCAAATATTCTCTCGACAGCCTGCGGATTGTTTGCATCCGCCCCCAGTCCATACAGAGTGCTGGTGGGAAATGCAATAACCCCCCCTTTGCGGATCACCTGAACAACGGCCTGAATGATATCCGGGTCGGGTTCCGTGGAAGAAATGTTCCAACACACCATCTTATGCTTCCAGGGCTTTGGCCTTCTGCGCCACTTTTTCCGCCATATCCATTTTAAAGTCCGCCAGTTTCGCTTCAAGAACGACATCGGACAGTGCAAGTATCTGCACGGCGAGGATGCCGGCATTCCTGGCGCCCGATTTTCCGATGGATACCGTGGCCACCGGAATCCCCGGCGGCATCTGCACGGTGGACAGGAGCGCATCGAAACCCTGAAGGCAGGACGAGTCAATAGGTACACCTATGACGGGCAGAGATGTATGAGCGGCCATGGCACCTGCCAGGTGCGCGGCATGTCCTGCACCGGCTATGATGACCCGGATGCCGCGTTCCCGTGCGGTAGTGGCGAACTCAGCCGCCCGTCCGGGGCTCCGATGGGCGGACGCCACGGTTATTTCGTATGGCACCTCAAATTGTTTTAGAATGCGGGTCGTTTCCTTCATGACACCCAGATCAGAGTCGCTCCCCATGACAATACCTATGGCTGCTTTGTTTTCAAATTTCTTGAATCCCATAAAAATGTGTTCCTTCCTATTTTATCAATGATGATATATTTTGGTGTTTTGTGTTTGGTATTTGGTGCTTGGTGCTTATTGAAACGGTAATTGGGGGAAACTCTCCGGCTATATATTCCGTTTCAATTGATGCCTCTCCATACCCAGATCGATTAATCGGTCGAGGAGTTCCGAAAAGCTTATACCGGCTGCAACAGCGGCCTGGGGCAAAAGACTGGTGGCAGTCATACCGGGGATGGTGTTGGTTTCGAGAATATAAATCTCGTCTGCCTGCATGATCATGTCCGTGCGGCTATAACCTTCGCAGAACAAGGACCTATGGGCCATTTTGGCATAGGTCTGCGCTTTTTCGGTCATGACATCACTGATACGGGCCGGGCAAATTTCCCTGGTCGCTCCTGGGGTGTATTTGGCCTCGTAGTCAAAAAACTCATACGCGTCCCCGGGAACGATCTCGATGATAGGCAAAGCCTCCAAGGTCTGGTTGCCGATGACGCCCGCCGTAATCTCGATCCCATCCACGAAGTTTTCCACCAGTATGACG
This sequence comes from Desulfobacterales bacterium, assembly GCA_029939655.1. GTDB lineage: Bacteria > Desulfobacterota > Desulfobacteria > Desulfobacterales > B30-G6 > B30-G6. Next base: position 4,428 of record JAOZSO010000193.1, on the reverse strand, counting down.
CTTCCGTGTTCAAAAGCTTTTTCAGCCGCTATCTCAATTTCCGACGTTGATTTGACAATCGTCATTCCCACGCTCGAACCGGCTTCGAGTGGCTTGACCACCAGGGGTAGCCCGAATCTTTCCTCCCAATCAGCGACATCGACCCGATCCCCCCGATTCAAAACCATATAAGGCGGCGTTGGCAGACCTGCCAGCTCATACATCTGTTTTGTCGCCAGTTTGTTCATCGCCACAGAACTGCCCATGACGCCTGATCCCTGATACGGGATATCGAGCAGTTCCAGCAAACCCTGAATCGTCCCGTCTTCCCCATAAGGCCCGTGAAGGATAATCAGTGCCGCATCGATCTGGGGCGCTTCCGATACCAGTCGAGACAGATCTGTTTTCGGGTCATAACGGATGATGTTGTACTTTTCCTTGTCCAGGGCATCAAAGACCTGATCCCCACTGTTCAGAGAGACTTCACGCTCCGATGAAATACCACCGGACAGGAGTGCAAGATTGATTTTTTTCATGGCATTCACCCCGTTGGTTTGAAAAGGTTTCTTTTGGCCTCGTCGTACTCATCCCGGGTAAGCAGGTCATCCTCGAACAGGCGGGCCAGCTGGGTCAGCTCCCGGAGTTGGATGGTTTTGAAATCCTCCAGTTGATGCATTGAATCCGCCTGTTTTGTTTCAAGTCCATTGGCAGGACCAGGCATACCGATCCTGAGGGAGGCCATCCCCCCCAGAAGACTCACTTCCACGGGCCTGCCCGCAAACATCGATGACGAGAGCGTCTGTTTCAATGTCTTTCCCTCGGCCTTCATGCGCCGATAGAAATAAACACCGGAAGCGACAACAGCGACCATGCCAAACAGAAAAATCCAGAGCATATACTGAATGACACCGCGAAAAAAAATGACAAGCAAACCCAGGCATAGCATCAGCAGGACATGCAGAACCAGGACAATATACGCCAGCATCACAGACTTGAAAAGACCATCTCCCTTTTTGTTCGCTGGTTTATTTTTCTTTGGCATCGATTGTGTCATCACCTGGTGAGGGGCCTGGCCCCAGGCGTTCTGCCATGGGATCCAGATACTGCTGTGGAACATCGAACTGTATGTGCGCGCCCCGCATCGCATTTAGTTTCATAACAAGCAGATTCAGTTTTTTGAGTGTCTTGTATTTCTCCCCGGTCTCCGGCATGCCGGACAAAAGCTCCTGCATGCTGCGGATCTCTTTGCGCAGTTCAAGCTCAGGGGGAATAAAGTCGGCATTTTTCAAAACCTTGTATGCCAGCCGGATATCCGCCGGTATATCCATGTCTTCCCTGGGTAGCGGTTTGCCGGCACCGGGAAGGTCATCAAAGGCGCCTTCCTGCTGTGCCTTGCGAATCCGTTCCTCAACAATTTTTTCAAACCCTGTAAACATGCCTTTTTTATATTACAATCCTGGATTCAATTTCAACATAAAATCGTAAAACGATTTTATTGTGCGCGACGCTGTCGCTTTAGACAATTATCGTTTGACCCTTACAGCACCACTTGATATGTCGGGATGAACATTCGGACAAGCGGTAAGCCATAAGCCATAAGCTGTAAGCTGGAGGCTGGTAGCTGGAAGATGCTAATGGCTTACCGCTAACAGCTTAGAGGGATGAAATATATGAAGAAAATTGCCTTTGCCGGAACTGACGGTAGAACCCTGTTATGGGCCTTTGTCGTATCCACAGCCACCAGCGAGCTTTATGACGACGATTTCAACGGCATGATTTTCAGGGGTACGCCCGCCATGCCGAAATATGCCGAGCTCATGAACTGGCCGGTTGCCTTCATCCCTACAAAAGACAATTCTGTGGAAGGGTATGCCGCTGCAATCGTCGAAGCGCTGCGGCAGGGAACGGTGGACTATGTCGTCCCCATGCCCGAGGCACTCCTCTTCGAAGGCCTGGTGGACGCCGTGGAAAAAGAAGGCTTTGGGGACAGAATCCTCGGTCTGAACGCCGCCGCTGCCTTCATCGAAGGAGATAAAATAGCCTGTAAGAGCCTGTGCGTGGAGGCTGGAATCCCCGTGGCCGATGCCTGGGCCAGCGCCGATGCAAAGGATTACGACACTATCCTTGAAACCTGTCTGTCCTATATCCAGCAATTTGGCGGCGCCGTCCTGAAATACCCCTATTCTGCCGGCGGGAAAGGTGCCCGAATCATCCTGAACTCGTGGGAAATACGGGAAGTTTACGATACGCTCATCAAAGACTACAAAGACAGCTACCGCAAGCTCTTTGGCAAAAAAAATACCTGGCCTCTTTTGATCGAGTCGCTCATGGCAGGGGTTGAAATCAGTTTTACCATTCTTGTGGATCGTCAAGGGCACTACCAGATACTGCCCACGGCCATGGACTACCCTGAGCGCTTCGAGGGGCCGGCCGGCAAAAGCAATCCCATTACCGGCGGAACCGGCGCTGTCTCCCCCCATCCCATGGAAACACCGGCGCTGCTGGAAATGGCAGGCAGAACCATTGCCGAACCACTCATTCAGATAATGAAGGAAAAGGGACTCCTGAGACCCGCCATACTATACCCCGGCTGTTTTGTTTCTTTTGACGGTGCCATGAATCCCATCCGCATTCGTGTCAGCGAGATCAACATCCGACCGGGAGAACCTGAGGTCCAACCTGTGGCACGGCGCCTCAGAAACCTGGGCGCCCTCATCCAGGCAACACTTGCGGGCAACCTGGAAACGGTGACCCCGGAAGTCAGACAGGACCAGATCTCTCTGTGTGTAGCATTGATGACCGGCCCGGGTGGGCCTGACGGCCAGAAAGGGTATCCCTGGTCCTGCACCAAGGGCGAGCCCCTCGAAATCGACATGAAGTATTTGAAACGAAAAGGGATCCAGATGATTCCTTCAGCCATGGCCTGGATAGATGATAAAGAGATCTTCAAGTCCGACGGCACCCGGGTGGCTTTTCTCAACGCAAACGCTACTATCAAGGAGAATGAAACCCGTGGCGTCATCGCAGACCGGCTGCGAAAAAAACTGCTGGCAGCCTTCGACAATGGCAAAATTCGGGTCATCCCCCGCGAAAATTCCGAAGGTAACAGACTCGATCTGCGCAGAGATATTGGCAGCCACTACCTCAAAGCTGAAACCATCTTCCGAAAATAAAATCGCGATAGCGATTTTATTTTATCCTTTGACAGTTTCATCCATTTCTTTTATAGTAACACCATCTTCAACCTCTACTGAACGAACACCTCGGAACCTACTATGAAGAGATTCGGCGCAGCCCGTCAAAACATGAAAAAAATCCAGCATCATGATGTCTTCCTTTCCAGACTCAGACTCCTAATTATTATGGCCAAAGCGTTTACAGGGAATTATCCCCTGGGAGAACACAGACTCAAAGCCATTGCCAGGAATGCCGAGATCGTGGCCAAAGATTGTGTGGATTGGAACGGGTACTACAACAATTTCAGATCGAGCCCGGAATCCAATAAGCTGCTCGAAGTGGACCATATCTTTTACCAACGCGTCAAGCTCCTGGCCATCATGGCCAAGTCCTTTGCCGGAGGCAGCCCCGTGGGACAACACCGGCGCATGGCCATTCAAAACAATATCGACTACATCTGTGAAGCCCTCCAGTTCGTCCCGGAAGAAGATAAACTGCAGTTACTCAAAGTTGCCTGATCTGCATGTTTCATAAAGCTTGGCGAGATTTATTATCCCAATAAAAATCAATCTGATATCATCTTCGTTTATTAGCCGTCTTATATTTCCGGTTTACGATCAACATATCATACCGTGTATAGTCATACCATCTTCCTGCATGGACATCACAAGTTGTTCTGTCGGCAGCACCCAATGATCTGTTACCTGTTTTACATACCAGCATTTAGAAGTCTGAATTTTACTTCATAGTTTATGTGATTTATTTGGCTTGATAAAAGATTAACTACCCGTAATATCATTATTTTAAATTATTTATACTTTCTTGCATGGATCTTGCATTAACAAATCATGAACATGAACAAACCCAGAACACAAATATCTATAAAGGTTTTAGTATGAAAAAATATTTATTAGTGGGTTTAAGCTTTTCCTTGATCTTCTTTGCAATTGCATCCGTTTCAGGGGCCGTTGATACAGGCTTTGATAAATCTTTTTATAGAATACTTGCAGGAACTGTCGATATTGACAATTTAAATCAAGCTACTGGATTAACGACAATGATCCTTTTGGCGACCGGCGTTGTCGGTCTTTTTAGTATCTCAAGAAACAAGCTCAAGAAGTAACCACATTTTATTTTTATCTCCTCCTTGACTGGGCAGCTTTTATGGCTGCCCTTTCTATTTGTCACCCTATCGTTGCAAAAGCCGGAGGGCTTCAGAGCCAAGGCGCCTGAGGGTGAAGTCGTAGTTTTTTACTTCGAACCCTCAGCAAC
>JAOZSO010000192.1:0-6565 GCA_029939655.1 Desulfobacterales bacterium | reverse complement strand
ACTAAATACAGCGTAGTGTATGTTCATAGAATGAATAGAAGCTTCTGCTTTAAAACAAGCAGGAAATATTTTGTTATATGAGCGACAATGTCGCGTTTAATAAAATCGTTCAACGATTTTATCAAGGGAGGAAAATATGGAAAAGAAAGTTGTTGCCGCTATGAAGAAGGCTGGAAAACCTGTAAAAGCCGGAGAAATTGCCAATGTGATCGGTGTGGAGAATAAAGAGGTATCAAAGGTATTCCAAGAACTCAAAAAGCAGGGAAAGATCGTATCACCCAAAAGATGCTACTATGCTCTGGCCGAATAGCCCGGACATTTCATGAAACTTGACTCGTCAAGTTTCACCCTTCGGGCTTTCCTGATCGGCCCTGGCACTGCGTTATTCAGCCTTCGCAGTAAATGACTACGACTTCAGGCTGAAATGCCTTGCGCCAGAGCCGATCAGGTTCGTGAAATTTCCGTGATAGCCCGAATATTTCATGAAATGCTCGGGTTATTATCTAACGCGAGTGTTTCTAGTATTAAGAATTCGACAAACGTTCAATCTTTGTGATACTGATTACTTATAACCTAACAGGAGGATTCAATGAATTTCAATTCAGTTGACGAGATCATCGCATATGCCTTGGAGAAAGAGGAAGAAGCTGTGGCTTTTTACAAAGAGATCAGCCAGAATGAATCTTTGGAGGCAGTGAAGAAGACCTTCGAAGGATTTGCACAAGAGGAAAAGAAGCATGTCAGCATGCTTCAGAACCTGGGTAACCAGAAAGAGAAGATCGCGGAATACCAGCTTGAATGGATACCGGATATGAAGCGCAGTGACTATATGGTGGATGTTACCTATGAGAAGGGCATGCATTACACGGAGATTTTGCGCCTGGCCATGAAACGCGAAGAAGCGGCCCTGCAACTATATAGCGAACTGGCTGAAAAGTCGGCGGATAAACCTGAGTTTGTTAAAGTATTTAAAATCCTGTCCCAGGAAGAGGCCAAACATAAGAATATTCTCGAGACGATTTATGACGACTACATGGCAGAGCAGGGCGATTAGCTCGAACATTTCATGAATTTTCCGGGTTAGTATGCATGGGGGTTTGCACTGATAAACCAGGAACCCCGATATCAGAAAAAATTGCGAAAATGGAAAAGTCCCATGGGAGTTTTCGAAGTTGGAAACCACTATCCATGGGACTTTTTTTGTGCAGGTCATCCTCAACAAAATTTTTTTGTGAATCGACTTCTCCGATTGTTCTGCAATCCTATCCTTTCACCCTTGATTATCATACACAACATTCGTTTATTGATTTTATGTTCATAAATGAATATGTATTCTATACTATCTTAAACCTGAATTGAGCGATTTTTTCCGAAGAGGTGTGCCAAAATCTTGATGGAGAAGGTTTCGCAAAAAACACAGGTATACCCGTGAATTTGTCGAGGCTTTTTGCGAATCCTCGGTTCGAAAGAGATCGGTGCAGATCGAGATAAAAATCGCTCAATTCAGGTTAAAGCATCTACCATATGTGCCTTGCACTGCGAAGCAGCCACTACCCAGGCGATATGTTCAGCAATGATGGAGGCAGTCTATGCTCACCAGTTCCGAAATAAAAAAACTTTGTGAAAGAGAACCGAAATTTGATGACATGATCTGCAGCCTCAGGGCCATCTCCAAACAGCCGAAGAAGATTTATTCGGAAACCAAGGAGGTGGTGGCCTTAGCCAGGAAATTCAATAATGAAGTTGTGCGTCCTTACGTCACAGAGTTGGACAGAAGAGTTCAGGAAGATCCCGATTTTCTTCCTCACGAATTTGTAAAAGAGGCCAATCGTTGGGGGTTGTATACACTATGGATGCCTAGGATATTCGGCGGTAAGGGTTACAATCTGCCATCCTTTTCCTACTTTATCGAAGAGATCGCCTCCGTCTGTACGGCCATGGCCAATCTGGTGGGGGTTCACTATCTTGGTGTGGCAACCCTGATTGCCACATGGAACACCCGGATTATCCATCAGATTTTCAGAGAAGTTGTGGAAGGGGAAAAAAACGATAAGCCATGCCTCATATCCCTGGCCTTAACGGAACCCGGTGCCGGAACCGACGTCGAGGAAACCGACCTGATGGATCGGGGCAACATCGCCTGTCATGCCAGAAAGGTGGATGGCGGGTATCAGGTCAACGGAAGTAAGGTGTTTATTTCCAATGGACATCTTTCTACATGGCATATGCTTTTTTCTTTTGCCGATCTTGAAAAACCGTCCTCGAATCTTGTTATGTTGGCGGTGAAGTCGGGATTAAAAGGATTTTCCCTGGGCAGGAAAGAGCGGAAAATGGGACAGAAAGGATGTCCGGCCAGCGAACTGCTATTTGATGATTGCTTTGTTGCGGATGAAAATGTCTGTTTCGATCCAGAGCAGGGCAGGAGACTTTCACGTTCGCAGACGGAGACCACCATGCAGTTCATCGACTATGTGTTTTCTGCATCTAGGGCCGGTGTCGGTGCTTTTGGAACCGGTGTCGCACGGGGAGCATTCGAGTCGGCATTAAATTTTGCTGCGGAAACAGAGGTGGCGGGAAAACTGCTTATCAACCATGAATGGGCTCAGTGCCTGTTATCCCAGATGCATCGGAATGTTCTGGTATCAAGATATGCCTACGTCGAGAGCAACTATGCCAACGGAATGGACGGTATGTTCAAATTGCTCCAGGTCAAGCCCACTTACTATCTAACCCGGTATACGCCCAGCGTGGTATTGAAAAAAGTGGTTACCCCTCTCATTGGCAGCCGCCTGGGAACCTGGCTCATGAGAAAAATTCATTGTGACCGGCAGACAAAAGAAGAAATAGAGCGAACCTCGGGACTGGGTTCTCTTGCGAAGTTCACCGGTACCGATGCTGGTGTAAAAAATGGGCAGTTAGCACTCGATTTGATGGGGCAGGCAGGGCTTCGCCAGGACCAAATTGCAGAAAAGCACCTTAGAGATGCCAAGCTCATGCAGATCTATGAAGGCACAAATCAGCTGAACCGGCTAAACTTGTTCAAATGCCTTACGGCCAGAAATTTCCCACAGGTCAATATGTTCACCGATTGACATATTGTTTTTTTCATCTGGAACGACGGTCAACCGGTAGGTGGAGGGTAATAATGACCAACATTGAAGAAACCGGAATCCGCATGCTTGCAAAGGCAGCCGCCGAGTTTTCAAGAAGTGAGCTTACAGCCAATCGAGAAGAATTTGATAGGTTTCCTTTTGGTCCTTTTTTTTCAACTGTTTTGCAAAAGGCATTTGAACTCGATTTTTTTCACATAACACTGCCGGATTCCATCGGTGGAATCGGGATGGGTACGGGCGCTCTCTGTACTGCCCTGGATGAACTGTGCCGCCAGGATGCGAGTTTGGGGGCGGTTATTCTGACCAATTGTTTTGCCCAGGAAATTCTATTAAACGCCGGAAGTACCGATATGCTTGAGAGCATTGTTGGCAAAGCGAAAAAGGTGAACAGTTTTTTGCTTGCTTGTCCACTGTTTAACAATCCATCGGAAATCAGGCATATTGCCAAGGTAGTTGAAAAAGACGGACGGTCATTTCTCTCCGGAAAGCTTGCATACCTGGTCTTGGGAGGGATTGCGGACGCTGCGGTTGTCCCGGCCGCAGAAGAAGGGCAGGAAACCTATTCTTATTATCTGATAGACTTGGGCCAAGCATCAGTTACCATCGGAGATCCTGTGCTGAGTCTCGGGATGCGTTGCTGCCCGGCGGTCGATACAGTGTTTCATCTGGCCGAGGCTGTTCCAGTAGGCAAGCAGGGTGATGGTGACAATCTGTTTAGAAAGGTGGCCACAAAATTGTATGCGGCCGCAGCTGCTATATCCTCCGGCATTATGAAAGGCACTTTTAATGAAGCGCTGTCATATGCAAGAGAGCGTGACCAGGGGGGCAGGAAAATTGTGGAATGGTCCGAAATGCAGCGAATGCTGGCTGACATGGCGGTTCACATAAAAATAGCGGATATGGTTGTTTCAGAAACCTGCCGGAAAATGGATCGAAAAGAAAAGGGCTGGGAGCAACATGCTCTGGCGGCCACCATCCATATTCAGGAGACGGCGGTGCAGGTGACTACGGATGGTGTGCAGGTCCTTGGAGGCGTCGGGTACATGCAGAATTTTGGGCAAGAAAAAAGGTTTCGAGATGCCAAGCACATTCAGGCTTGTTTTGGACTGACACCACTAAAAAAATTAAGATTATTTGACTTAGTTACGGGAAAGGGGAAATAGGCCATGAAAACTTTTTTTGGTAATTCAAAATCTGTGAATACCGTGACCCACGGAAAAGCGACCTTTGATCTGCCCATTCTGTACCACCGGGATGATGCTTTTGCACTCTATTTTACGGCGAATTATGAAGAGGTAAAAGCGGTGATGCCCTCGGATAAGCTCTATCCGGTTGTTCTACCCGGCAACAGGGCTGTCATGGGGATTGGTGCATTTAACTACATTGATACCTCTATTGGGACTTATGGTGAAGTCGCCGTGGCGCTGCCTGCTGTATTTGAAAAGAAAATTACCCCTTTCAATGGATTTTTACCCGCACTGATGGAGGGTGGGTATCCCGGATTCGGTGTTGTTATTATGCACCTGCCGGTAACCAGGGTGGAAGCAAGGGATGCCGGACGTGGAGAATGGGGGTACACGAAATTCATTGCGGACATGCATTTTTCCATGAGTCCGGAATACCTGGACTGTCGAATGCTGGAAGGAGACAAGCATATACTCGATATTCGGGTGAAAAGGAAAGGCCTTTATCTGCGGGATAAAAAGCCGCTTATAACTTTTTCCGTAAAAGACGGGGACCTCATCAAAACGGTTATCCCCCAGAAAGCTTCCAAACGGGTTTCTCTTATGACAGGCGGTTCACACCTGAGGTTGGGAAACCATTCGATGGCGGAATCTATTCGAAACCTGGGGATTTCTTCCCGGCCATTTATGAGTGTATATTATCCAGAACGGGCTGCGATTTTGCCATCCGGGAGCATTATCGAAAAAGGGGTACGCCCCATGGAAGGCTATCTGGGTAAAGACCGCGAGGCTGTTCACAGTGTTGTGTATCCTGTTGAGGAACAGAAGAGGTTTAATGGAGAGATTTAATAAGCGTACTATCGCGATGACAGGGGCGGGCGGTTATATTGCCCAGCAGCTCATATCTTTTCTCGAAAATGCAGAATGGTGTGAGCGGATATTGGGAACAGACATTGTCGAACCCACAGTTCGATCTGAAAAACTCATATTCCTAAAACAGGATATACGAGATCGCTCACTTATTAATTTTTGGAAGGATCGAGGAATAGAGACTGTGGTGCATTTGGCTTTTATTGTCGATCCCATCCACAACGATAGGGAGATGTATGATGTCAACGTGAACGGAACCCTGAATATCTTGAGAATTTGCGAAGAGATAGGTGTCAAACACATCATCGTGGCCTCTAGTGGTACCGCTTATGGTGCATGGCCGGACAACCCGCAATTTCTTAAAGAAGATGATCCTATCCGGATATTTCCACCGAAATTCAGTTACGCGCATCATAAAGGTCTCATTGAACAACATTGTACAAAATATTTGAAACAGCACTCTGACGTTATCCTTAATATGGTTCGGCCCTGTATCGTGTATGGCCCCAATACGGACAACTTTCTATCACGGTTTTTAAAAAATCTGCCTGTTCTGTTTTTGGCTGATGGCTGTGATCCTGATCTACAATTCGTACATGAAGAGGATGTGGCAGATTTCTTTTTATTGTTAATCGAAAGAAAAGTTCCCGGCGCTTTTAATGTGGCAGGGGACGGTGTTGTGAAATTTTCAGATGTGGGTGCCAAGATTGGTAAACGGACTCAAAAGATTTCTAAGCGACTCTATAGCGCAATCATCTGGTTGTTATGGCACTTGCGTGTGAAACTCGTTGAAGCGCCTGCCGGTATAATCGATTATACATCCTATTCATGGACCCTGGATACGGCAAGAGCGAAAAATAAACTGGGATGGCAACCACGATACACTTCAATGGAGGCGCTGCAAATCATGCTGGAAACGCATGATTATGATTTGGTTTGAGATCCATAAATGATATCCAGTACGTGAGATTTGGTTCTTTTCTCGGCGTAACTGGATAGAGGTATCCCTACCCATTATTTTATCCTTTCCGTGCTGCTGCTGTGCAACTCCACAGCTTGTTTCCACCATTTCGTAGCGGGTATGGTTTTTCCATATAGGGTTGTTTCGCCAACAATGGGTGTCGCATATTTGATATTTTTTGATTCAGCAGCGGCTGTCAGACGCATCATGGGATCGTACCAGGAATGCAAGGCAAGGTTAAACGTAGCCCAATGAATCGGATGCAGGATGATCCCTTTCAGGTCCAGATGGGCCTGGACGGTTTGCTCGGGAAACATATGCACCTGTTCCCAGGACTTATAGTATTTATAAATGAACGATCATTTATAAATGAACGAAAAATTTTTTATAATTTTATGGCATCCCAAGCCAATGTAAAAGCTGTTTCAATATTTTCC
>JAOZSO010000191.1:0-6573 GCA_029939655.1 Desulfobacterales bacterium | reverse complement strand
AATATCAAAATATCAAAAAAATAAAAGCTATCACGAAAACACGAAATCTGAAAAACACGAAAGTTTTCATGATCTTTTTCGTGGTTTCGTACTTTCGTGATTTCGTGATAAAAAATCTTTTCCGGTTTATCCTGGTTGGGAGTTGGAATTTTGTCATTGTGATTTGTTTGTTATTTGTCATTTGGTGCTTGTTTTTTATAAATATAAGAAAAACATTTTATATACGAGTCAAAGATTGAGTTATACTTGAGTGTTTTCAACCTTCTCCAACCGAACCGGCACGCCCTTCAAGAGGGGAAACCCGCTGATGGGATCGTTGACGCAGTCGAAGGTGGTGAAATTGACCCGCCACTCTTCCCAGCCGTGATACATCTCTATAACACCCCGGAGAAGTTCGTTTCTATTAACGATATTGGCTTCCACCACCAGTGCTCCGATGCTTGAAACGATTCGAACCTGGTTTCCGTTGCTGATGCCCAACTCCGAAGCATCGTCGGGATGAATTTCGACCTGGGCCCTGGGATGTACCTTTCGAAAATGTTCGAAGTTCTGGTTCCTGGAGTGATAAAGCAGGGTCTTGCGTGCGCCGGTGGTGAGAATGAAAGGGTATTCCTTTGATTTCTCGCGCAGGTGATAGGGCGGCACGTATTCGGGAATCGCTGTATAACCGAGCTTTTTCAAGTAAGGGGAGGTCAGTTCAATTTTTCCCGAAGCTGTCGGCAGGGGGCGGGAGAGATGTTTTTGGAATGTCAGGGGTTTGTATTGAATTCCTTCCGGATGCGCCTGCAGCTGTTCGATCTGGATACCGGAAGGTTCCAGAATGTATCGGTTGACCTGGGTCTCATTTTCCCAGGGAAAGTAGCGTTCTCCAAAACCCAGGCTATGGGCGAGGTCGTGCCAGAGTGTATACTCGTCCTTTATGCCCGGAATTTCCGCCACCTTGCTGGTGAGATAGACGCGTTGATATTTCGGATCCATGTGGATTTCCGAGCGTTCCAAAAAAGAGGCGGCGGGCAGGATATAATGAGCCAGTTCAGCTGTCTTTGTCAAAAACAGATCATTGACCACCAGAAGATCCAGAGACCTGAGGGCCTCTTCTACTTTGCGGGTGTTGGGATTGGTTACGACTGGATTGGCGGCAGTGACGATGAGTCCCTCCAGCGGGTAATCGCCGTTGCCTAGCATATAATCCATGGCTGTCATTGAATGGCACTCCTTTCGAAGATCGTAGAGCACCGGAAAGCGGTCTGCACCGATGGGTTTTTCCCCATCCAGGGGCAGCTCGTCGTACAGGGTCAGTTTGTTCCTGGGCATGTCTTCGGGCCAGATAAGTCCGCAGTCCATATCAAAGGCTCCCGTGATACAGGACAGGATCACCAGGGCTCGTATGTTGTTGACTCCGTTGTCGTGGTGTTCCAGGCCGGCGCCCATATAATAACTGACTTTCGGGCGATTCTCGATAATCAGTTGCGCGATATTGACCACAACATCGGCATATATACCGGTTTGTTCTTCGACATAATCAGGGGTGAATTTTTCCGCGTAGACGGCCACCTCTTCAAATCCGATGCTGTAATGATCCATCAGTTTGTGATCATACTCGCCGGCTTTCACAAGATAACGAATCAGCCCCCAGGCCATGGCACCGTCAGTGCCTGGCAGCGGCTGGGCAAAAATATCAGCATAGCAGGCAATGGGATTCAGTCTCGGATCGATCACCACCAGATTGGCACCATTTTCCTTGGCATCGGCAAACTCGGCCATGAAAGGCGGGTGGCACACGGGTGGGTTGGTGCCGAAAAGCAAAATCAGATCGGCCTTGGCATAGTATGAGAAGGGGTTCCAGAAACCGTTGACAAGTATGTGGGCCAGAAATCGACCGTTGTAACAGGCGGAATCGTTGGAAAAGTAATTGGGTGTGCCGAATGCGTGTGCGAACCTGCGGGCATACTCTTCCTGCTGAAGGAAACCGACAGCCTCACCTTTCCATACCCCCATGGACCGGGCACCACAGCGATGCTTTATTTCCATCATTTTCCCGGCGATTTCGGCGATGGCCGTTTCGCGACTGATTTCCACAAAGGAGCCGTCGCCCTGTCTCTTCAAGGGTGTGCGGATACGGTCGGGGTGATAGAACATGTCCAGTGCAGCATCTCCCCGGGGACACATTCTGCCCTGGTTACTGGGGTTTCCCTGTCCGGGGGTGATTTCCACCATGCGACCATCCCGGACGTGTACATCGATGCTGCAGTGGTTGCTGCACATCCGGCACAGGGTTTTAACGACAGTGTTATCAATTGGTGTTTTACCCGTCATTGACCGTCATCCTTATCGGCAGGCATGGCGCGAATCCCGAGCCGTAAATCAGATTGTTTGCGTTTGCGTTCTGCAAGGGAATTGATGCTGCCAAAATGGAGCGCTTTTGCCATGCACATCTGCACACACTTTGGGTTGCCGCCGCACAGATCACATTTGGTCGCTTTTCGAAGGAAATCATCCAGGTTCATGTATCCGAAAGGGCAGGCCGAGACGCACATGCCGCATCCGAGACAGGTCTCGTTGTCGACGATAACAGCCGATGTCTCCGGATCACGTTTTATGGCATTGACCGGGCACACTTCCATGCAGAGCGCGGTCTCACATTGCAGGCAGGTTCCGGTATAAATCCGCCGCCGCTCCATGTCCACACTGACAAATATATTTGGGCCCCAGCCCATGTTTCGGTCTGCCTGTTGAAATTGACAGGCCTGTTTGCAGCTAAAACAGGCCATGCACCGATCGAGCTCCACATATACAACGTTCATTTAATACACACACTTTTTCATTTTAACCAGGTCCTTTGGCTCAAGTAGCTATTTTTCAGGACTGATGTTTTTCAAAACAGGTCAGTTCGAGTTCGCCCACAGCCTTTTCCACCACATTTATTAGTTTGCCGGACCGGATCAAGTCCACCATATTTTCGATATCTATAGACAACTGCCGATCCTCTTCAAGGTACGGGATTGTTTCCCGAATCACCTGGTACGCCAATCGGGTACCCCTGCCTCCCGTCATTTTTTTCTCTTCTGTAAGGAGATCATAGGCCTGAGCGGCACACAGCATTTCTACCGCAAGAACATGTTCTACATTATCCAGGATTTCCCGGCACTGTCGGATGGCTATGGTGCCCATGCTGACATGGTCTTCCTTGTTTGCAGAGGTGGGAATCGAGTCAACACAGGCGGGGTGCGCCAGTACTTTGTTTTCGGAAACCAGGGCAGCAGCCGTGTACTGTGCTATCATGAATCCTGAGTTAAGCCCACCGTTTTTTACCAGAAAGGCGGGGAGTTCGCTCAATTGTGGGTTGACCAGCCTTTCAATGCGACGTTCGGACACATTTCCCAGTTCGGCAATTCCCATGGAAAGATAATCGGCTGCCATGGCAATGGGTTGGCCGTGAAAATTTCCCCCCAGGCGGACCTCCTGGGTGTCAGTAAAGATCAACGGGTTGGTGGTGGAGGCATTGATTTCAATGTTGACAACTTTTTGAGCATGAACGACGGCATCCTTGCTGGCGCCGTGTATCTGGGGGGAACACCGCAAAGTGTAGGCATCTTGAACACGGGCACACCCTTCGTGTGAGAGGATGATTTCACTGTCGCTGGTGAGACGCAGCATGTTTTCAGCCGAGGCCACCTGCCCCGGATGAGGGCGTATCTGATGAATTCTCGGATCAAATTCGGAGTTGCTTCCCATGAGCACTTCCAAACTCATGGCGCAGGCGATGTCGGCCAACTTTGCCAGGCGGACGGCATCGTGAACCACCAGGGTGGCGATGCCGGTCATCACCTGGGTGCCGTTTATCAGAGCCAGACCTTCCCCGGCTGCAAGGCTGATGGGAGAAAGCCCGATCTTCTCTAAGGCTTTAGCACCACTGAGGCGATCGCCCTGATAAAAGGCCTCGCCTTTACCAAGCAACACCAGGCCCAGGTGGGCTGTGGGGGCCAGGTCCCCGCTTGAACCCACCGATCCTTTTTCCGGCACAACCGGTGTCAGTCCTTGATTGAGAAAGGCCATCAAGTATTGCAGGGTCGTGATGGAGCAGCCGGAGTATCCCATGAACAGATCATGCAGCCGGATGGCCATTATGGCCCGAACGACATCTTCGGGCAGGGGTGCCCCCACACCCGATGCGTGGCTCATGATGATCTTATTCTGCAATAAACGGGTGTCGGATTCCGAAATGGGTACATTGCACAAGGCGCCAAACCCGGTGGTGATTCCATAGATCACCTTTTTCTCTTTTACCCATCTGGCGATGAGCTCACGGGTTTTTTCGACCCGTTGCCTGCCTTGGCTGGAGGCATCGACCCGCATGCCTTGCCGGGCGATGGCCACCACGTTCTCTATGGTCAGCTTTCCCTTGTCTATAAAAATGGGCTGCATTTCAGGGCCTTTCATTTCGTCATTTAAAACCTGGTTCTTCATCTTTTCAAATTCAAAATTCGATGTTGGACGTTCGATGTTCGATGTTCATTCGGTTCCCAGCATTAAAACAATTTAGAGCTTTACGATATTCTGTATTCTGTCTTCTGGACTCTCTTGCTCAGACACTTGGTGATAAAGTCCCTTCTATGGACAATCCTGTGCCGAGTCCTGTGGACCCGGGTATCTACTAAAAGCGCGGGACACCACATCCTCAATCAGATTCTTTTCCGGGATATAGGGAATGGTAACATGACCGACACCCTTGTTTGCTTCATTGAAGGTTCGGCACACCTCAACGGCATTGGTATTGCGGGCCCAGTTCCGTCTGGCCACGCCGCCCATGACATCCCAGGAGATGGCTGATCGGATGGTATCGTCCACTCTCTGACTGCCGTCCAGAAGCAGGCCAAACCCACCGTTTATGGCGTTGCCTATCCCTGTTCCACCACCGTTGTGCAGGGCGACCATGGACATCCCCCTGGCGCAGTTTCCGGCAAAACAGTGGGTGGCCATGTCGGCCATCACATTGCTTCCATCCTTTATATTGGCTGTTTCCCGGAAGGGTGAATCCGTGCCGCCGGGATCGTGGTGATCTCTGCCGATCATTATCGGGCCCACGTTTCCCCTCCTTACCATCTCGTTGAATTTCAGGGCAATCTTGATTCTTCCATCTGCATCCTGATACAGGATTCTGGCCTGGGTTCCCACCACGAGATGGTATGTTTCCGCATCCCGGATCCATGCCCAGTTGTCCCGGTCCTGAAATCTGCGGTGGGGATCGATGCAATCCATGGCTGCCTTGTCGGTTTTTATTAGATCGTCATGATCGCCGTTTAGACAGACCCAACGGAACGGGCCGTACCCGAAATCAAAAATATGAGGTCCCATGATGTCCTCAAAGTAGGATGGAAAGATGAACCCGTCCTTTTCATCGATACCGTTTCTGGAAATTTCGGTTACACCTGCATCGAAAATCGCCTTCAGAAACGCATTGCCGTAGTCGAAAAAATAGACGCCCCTGGACGTAAGGATCTTGATCAATTCATAGTGTCGACGAAGGCTTTTATCCACGAGCTTGCAGAAGACCTGCCTGTCTTCCGTTAGGAGACGGGTCCTTTCTTCAAAGGTGATTCCCTGGGGACAGTACCCTCCGGTATAAGCGACGTGGCATGACGTCTGATCCGAAAGCAGGTCGATTTTTTTGTTTTGATCCACCGCATATTCCAGCAGATCGACAATATTGCCGGCAAAAGCGATGGAGAGTGGTTTGCCTGCCTGCATGGCCTGATGGGCCATGGCAAAAGTCTCCTCAAGGTCGGAGGAGATGCGATTTACCCAACCTTGCTTATGCCGGGTCTTGATTCTGGAGGAATCGACTTCGGCGACAATGGATACCGCTCCGGCGATCTCTGCGGCTTTTGGTTGGGCACCGCTCATACCGCCCAGACCGGAAGAGACAAACAGACGCCCGTTGAGATTGGCTTCTATGCCCAGGCCGAATCGCATTCTTCCGGCGTTCAGGAGCGTATTATAGGTTCCATGGACAATACCCTGCGGGCCGATGTACATCCATCCCCCCGCCGTCATCTGGCCGTAACTTGCCACCCCCATCTGGGCGGCAATTTCCCAATCATCCAGGTTGTCATATCTGCCAACCATCAATCCGTTGGTAATGATGACGCGAGGGTTGGCCGGTCTTGATTGAAAAAGCCCCAGAGGATGACCGGATGCCACTACCAGAGTCTGGTCCTCGGTCAGTACTTCCAGGTATTTTTTTATCAGGTGATACTGCATCCAGTTCTGGCAAACAGATCCGGTTTCACCATAGGTCACCAGTTCGTAAGGATAGAGGGCAACATCAAAATCAAGGTTGTTATCGATCATCACCTGGAAGGCTTTTCCGGCAAGGCATTTGCCTTTGTAAGTGTGAATCGGTTTGGCCTTGATGGGTCCGGCCGGTCGATATCGATATCCATAGATCCTGCCACGTGTCATCAACTCATTCAAAAATTCCGATGCCAGGGTTTCATGCAAGCCCACGGGGATATAGCGCAGGGCATTCTTCAACGATATTTCAGTCTGTTGGGGTGTCAGGCGAAAGCCGCG
>JAOZSO010000190.1:0-6590 GCA_029939655.1 Desulfobacterales bacterium | reverse complement strand
TGGAGAACGCCACGAGCACCATTGTTGTATTTAATAAGGCAGTTGGCATCATCGGGGCACTTTTTTCGGGGTTCGGGTTAGGGACGCTGCTAATGCCTATGTTTGCTCTCTTTTTCCCCGTTGAAGTGGCGGTGGCCGCAACGGTCGTTGTCCATCTGGCCGACAATATCTTCAAAGTGATCCTGGTGGGAGGAAAAGCTGATCCCAAAGTGGTCCTGAAATTCGCATTATGGGCCTCAGACAGTTTCACTTTCGCACAGGGATCACCCATCCACTTTCGGGGTCACCTTTTTATTGGTTATAATCCCGAAAAATAATGCATAGCGGGGATTTTGATCTCATCTCAATGTAATCTCTATATTCCGGCAGCGGATCTCATGCATGTGGCGTGCAAGGCGTTTCTTTACTCCTTTCCTGACCTTGTGGTATGCTGGCAGTGAGGTGATATTTGACAATAGTTTTAGATTGATCCATATACGTCAGGTCCGTATAAAGAAACCAAACTCCACGGGATAGGCAACCGAATCCGAAAAGGGAAATTCGACAACCAATTCTGTGCAGGCTTTTTATCCTTGACCTATCTTTTAATAATATGTATGAACCATGGCTCCTGATTTAGGGAAACTATTAAACCGGAGGAAAATAAAAATGAATAAAGGCGAATTGATCAATGAAGTGGCTAAAGTAGTCTCTTCCAAAAAAGAAGCTCAGGCTGCGGTAGATTGTGTTTTATCAGAAATTATTGGCGCACTGGGGAAAAATGAAGCCGTTCAGCTTGTAGGATTTGGGACCTTTAAGGTCAACAAGAGAAGCGCAAGAGAGGGTAGAAATCCGCAAACTGGAGAGACCATGCAGATTGCAGAGAAAATGGTCCCGAAGTTTGTCCCGGGAAAAGCCATGAAGGATGCTGTAAACAAATAGAAGAAGGTGAAGGTTAGGGCAAAGGGATCCAGATATTAATGTCCATATGCGCGGATGTGTAATCAACATATCCATAGCCCGTGGAGAAGCTCGATGTATATCCACGGGATAGGCACTGCATGCCGACACGAGGAGATTCCCTCGCTTTCTTTCTCGATTAATCATAAAAAATCGTTCTGAACTAAAAAATATGTGAATTTAACTTGAAAATTAACAATATTAAGCTTATCTGTTACATAATCATTAAAGGTCCGGTTAGAATGAAGGATCGGTTTCGCACTGAAGGAAAGATCCATTTGCCAGAGGGGCAGCCCGAAGTTTGGAACTATGAATAATCTCTATAAGGAGTGTGCAACTATGGCTGATGGAATTGTAAAATGGTTTAACGCAAGTAAAGGCTTTGGCTTCATTGAGCAGGAAGACGGTCCGGATGTATTTGTTCATCATTCTGGTATTAATGCGAGTGGCTTCAAATCTCTTGATGAAGGCGACCGAGTAACATTTGATATTGAGCAGGGACCCAAAGGTCCTTCCGCCACAAATGTAACAGTCGTATAGTACAATCTTTCTTAAACATTGAAATAAAAAAGGGCATTCCTTGAAATATTAGGTGATGCCCTTTTTTATTTTTTCCACCCAAAAACAACGATATGATTCCGTGTATCGCAATGTTTTAGCCAACAACCAAGAGCTATTTGGAATCTATCTCAGCCCGTAGCCGATTGATGGTGTTTCTGGCATTGCCTAATTCTGACACCAGCCGATTACGGTCACGGCTTATTTCATCAAACTCAATATTGAGTTCGGCCAGCTTCATCTGTAGCCAAGCATCATGGGGATATTTTTTGACAATTTCTTTGATAATTTTTCTCATACATTTTTGGTAACACGGCGGACGCCAAAATACAAAATATTCAACAAGATTCGCTTGGCCTGACAATGACTGATTATGGTATCAGCAATTTAGCTATACTGGTCTTACTCCATCTATCGGTAATTGGGTGATATTTGGTTTTCTGTCATGATATCACCCTGAAACAACCTTGAACCAGCTAATACCTTGACCCACCCACCCAAAGCATGTATTGATCTTATAACACACTTGAATCACACCTGGTCTGATGCTGAGCCCTTTAAAACACACTTGAGCTGGTCTCATTCTCGACCTGTAAGCACCTTTCAAAGACATATCATCTTCTTTCAAACCACAAACCAGAAGGTGATCCACATGCCCCCAGAACAAAGAGTCACACGCAAACTTAGAGCGATCCTCAGTGCTGATGTCAAAGGCTACTCCATCCTCATGGCTGATGATGAGGTTTTTACAATCAAGACGATCAAAGAATACCGGGACATCATATCCCGCTGCATCGAGCAACACAATGGTCGTGTGGTGGACAGTCCCGGTGATAATGTACTGTCCGAATTTGCCAGTGCGGTAGATGCGGTACAGTGTGCAGTGGAAATTCAAAAACAATTGAAAATAGAAAATGACCGGCTTGTAGAGGACAAAAGGCTGGAGTTCAGAATTGGTGTGAACATCGGTGATGTTGTTCAGGATGAGGATCGTATCTATGGTGATGGTGTTAACATTGCTGCAAGGATAGAAGGTTTGGCAGATCCGGCTGGCATATGTGTATCCCGAGGTGCCTACGATCAGATAAAAAAGAAGCTGGTTTTCGGTTTTGAATATATTGGGGAACACCCTGTAAAAAACATATCTGAACCAGTAAGAGTTTACAAAGTCCTGATGGACTCTGATTCTCCAAAGCCTTTAGTGGCTGAACCTCTTGAGTTGCCGGACAAACCATCTATTGCGGTTTTGCCGTTCGATAATATGAACAAAGATCCTGATCAGGAATACTTTAGTGATGGTCTGACTGAGCAGATCATCAATGGATTGTGCAAGGTGAACAACCTTTTCGTAATTGCAAGAAACTCATCCTTCGCCTACAAAGGCCAATCGATTAGCGTCAAGCAGATTGCCCGGGAATTGGGTGTCAAATACATACTTGAAGGAAGCGTTCAGAAAGCTGGAGATCGAGTACGGATAACAGCACAATTGATCAATGCCACAACCGGTTATCACATGTGGTCAGAACGCTATGACCGGGATCTGTCTGACATATTTGCTTTGCAAGATGAAATCACGATGAAGCTCATTTCTGCAATGATGGTAAACCTAACTGCCGGGGAACAGGCTCGTCTCTGGGAAGGAGGAACAACAAATATACAAGCCTATGATAGACTTATGCGAGGACACAATTGTTTTATTCGCAATAACGAAAAAGATAATAAACAGGCACAGCAATTTTATAAGGAGGCCATCAAAATCGATAAGGATTGGTCCTTCCCTTACGCCATGATAGGCTTTACACATCTTTTTAATCTCCTTTACAGGTGGAGTAAGTCTCCAATAAAATCCTTTGAGGAAGCCGAAAAAAATGTTGAAAAAGCTCTTATCCTGAATGCTTCTCTTGATATAGCCCATAGCTTGTTGGGATGGATCTATCTGTTTAAGAGGCAACATGACATGGCAATTAAAGAAGGAGAGCGAGCTATTGAGCTTAACCCTAATGGGGCTGAAGCCCACGGACAATTGGCATTTATCCTTTGTTTGTCAGATGAAACAGAATTAGCTATCAAGTTGCTCAAGAGGGCACTTCGGCTCGATCCAATTCCACCCCCTCATTTTTATATCATTCTGGCAATGGCTTACCGAAACAAAGGACGATATGAGAAAGCAATAGAGTTATCTGAAAAGGGTCTTGTTGGCAATCCTGATCAGCTTGCGGTGTATCTTACATTAGCCGCTTCCTACTGGTTTTTAAACCAAACTGAAAAGGCACACAAGGCTGTCGAGGAAGTCCTGAGAATAGATCCGAACTTCTCTCTTGAATATCACGCAAAGACGATGCCATATAAGAACCAGGAAACTGGGGATAAATTTGCTGATGCACTTCGCAAGGCAGGTCTCCCCGACTGACCATTTCTACAATTTTTATATACGACAGGCCGTTGATTACTCCAACAAAACGGTAGATATCAGACCCCTGAAATTTTGCCGGTGTGCGATTATTATCACAACCGGCCGTATCTTGCATTTATAGGATTCTCCCATGATACGTTGGGCATGACCAGATGGTATCGGCAATATTGCAATAGATTCCAAAATACAAGATGTTCTCCATCACAGGTTGATGCCAACATGGAATATCGGTGAGGTAGATTTATTACTGAACTCACTGTAACCCCATATGTTGCACCCACCCCGAAAGTATTGAAAGAGAGGCCTCACCGATGAAACTCATTTTTGTCAACATTATGCACGATTTGTACAATCTTGATTCGACAGCGAACATCTCCCAACCGCCAGTGCCGCTTGGGGTCTTGAACTCCGTAACGCCCAAAGCCATCGAGACGGCCCTGATTGACGAGCAGACGGACAGGGTTCGATACGACGGCGATGTGTTTGCATTTACCCTGGCGACCCAGTTCACCGGCAAGGCATACCGTTATGCTGACGACCTGCGCGCTGCCGGCAAGAAAGTCATCATGGGCGGCATTCATGTCACCGTCCGCCCGGAGGAGGCCATGCGCCACGCGGATGCCGTGGTAACCGGTGAGGCCGAAACCCTCTGGCCGACGGTCTGCGCGGACCTTCTGGCGGGAACACTCAAGGAGCGGTACACCGGCTCGCCCACGCCTCCCTTGCGGATGGTGCCAACCGACTACCGTTTCTTCGGGGACCGGCCTTATCTCACGCCGGCCTCTCTCTTTGCTACCCGGGGTTGCAACCACCGGTGCTCTTTCTGCGTGAGTTCACGCTTCATGGGGCCGTTTCGGACCAAACCGCTGGCGGTGCTCGAAAGGGAGATCGATCAACTGCAGGAACTCTATCCAGCCGCGCACCTGCAGTTCACGGACGACAACCTTCTGGCCGATCGGGGCCACGCTGCTGAGGTGCTCGCCTTGCTGCGTCGGAAGAAGCGACGTTTTGTCACGATGATGACGCTCGACCAGTTCTGCGACAGTGCCCTCATGCAGGAAATGGCCAATTCCGGTTGCCTGGGTGTGGCGGTGGGGGTCGAATCCGTGGACGACGATAATTGTCTTTCCGTGGGCAAGCGACAAAACGTAGGCCAACCATTCCCGGAGGCCGTCCGCAGCGCGAACGAACTGGGGATCCAGGTAGCCGCCCTCCTCATGGTGGGCCTCCCTCACGACACACCGGAAAAGCTTGTGCGCACCCAACGCTACCTTGAAGAGGTTCCGTGCGCACTGTACGACCTGCGCGTTCTGCGCATCTATCCAGGTTCCCCGCTCTACGACAGCATGCTCTCCAGCGGTAACGTGACGGACGCCTGGTGGCTGGGAAAAGAACCCGTAACGACCAACTATTTTCTTCCCGGTCACCTGCGCGTGCACTTCAAGCACCCCCACTTCAGCCCGATGCAGCTTCAGCAGTCGACGCTCAAGCTCACGAGCGAACTAGACAGGATGAACGCCGGCGCCGTTGCGAACGTGATGCGCGTCGGCCGCCGGGGAGGCGCGAAGAAGTTTGCGGCCTTGATCTTGGCTGCCAGAAGCCGGGTGGCGAAGCAGGCGCGGGGGCTTCTGGCGCAGGTGGAACAGTCCATGGAAACGGAAACGCCGCTGGCCCGAGCCACCTCTGAGTAGCACGTTACCGAATCATTAGCATCGTTCCTACTGTTGCTGCATTTTGAGGACTTCTCGGGTGGTGGATTACTTCATTCGATTTTCACCTGAACGCTGACATGATCAAATGTTTCTGATATGTTTAAGAAATTGAGATTATTTCTAATTTAATAATTGGCAAAAAGTAGTTTAATCTCTTATGAAAGATAGCATACCTAACTTATTGAGTGGATTCCGCCTTATTGCGGCGCCTCTTATGCTCTATCTATCTTGGATGGGTTGTCGAATAACTTTTCTTGCTTTACTTGTGCTTGCTTTATTATCAGATGCAATTGATGGTTTTATTGCGAGAAGACTAAACATTAATTCTGATATAGGGGCTAAACTAGACAGTTGGGGAGATTTGGCAACTTATCTTACAGTGCCGATTTGTATTTGGTGGCTATGGCCAGAGATAGTGAAACAAGAGGCACTCTTTGTAATAATAGTGCTCGGAGCATATATTGTGCCGTTAATAGCTGGTTTCGCAAGGTTTCGAAAGCTACCAAGCTATCACACGTGGGGGGCCAAAATATCCGCAGTTTTGATGAGCATTGCTGTTTTTACTCTGCTAATGACAGATATTTCATTGCCTTTCAGATGTGCTGCTTTAGTCCAAGCTTTAGTAGCGTGTGAGGAGGTGGCTATTACATTGAAACTACCTGAGTTAAAGAGCAACGTTAGATCTGTTTGGCACGTTAAAAAAATTAATAACAGAGACCGAAGACATACATAGTTTTTAGGAAATTTTCATAACCTTTTTATTCGACCATAATTTCAAACCGGTTCAAACGAGCAAGTTACATACACTTGTGACATCATACAGGGTGCTATGAACCTGAGATATGTATCACATGCTATCGCTGGAAAATTAAGCCAACCATAAACTGCAATAGCTCCTACAAAACGGTCGTCCATCAGGCACCTGAAAAATTACCGGTGTGCGATTATTATCACCACCGACCATATCT
>JAOZSO010000189.1:0-6659 GCA_029939655.1 Desulfobacterales bacterium | reverse complement strand
TAATCCAAGATGGCAAAAGGAAACCTTTTGGATAACAAACGGTAATACCCGAAATGGATAGAATGAATACCGGCATATAGATGAAGCGACTCGATATCTGCAAAGATTGCATCAAGAAAATAATCTCCGAGTCCTTTTGTCATGCGATCGTAGAATTTAAAACCATCGACCAGATCTTTCTCGGCAAAATCAAGAATTTCGATGTTCATTTAACCTGATCCCGGATTCTTTTCTTCGCCAAATCAAAGGATTCAAATGTTGCCTTTCTCTCGTCAATTTCCATTTCTCTCGCCTTTAAAACATCTTCGTGCCATGATGGCGATGGAATCAATTCGGGATCTCGACAGAGATCGTCCCATATCTTCTCCATAACCGCTATCTTATCCAAACGGGTCATTTTTTCTAAAGGCAATGAAATTTTCATATCATCCTCCTTTTTACTTTTAAGCAAAATGGAACATATTTTTGTGCTATATATGATATTGGTTATAATAACAATCCATTAATTATCCTTTGTCATGCTGTTTATACCTCCTTTTTGAGATTGGCGTCAGGAAAAAGGGGTTTTCCCAGATAAAGGACATCGAAAACAGCTTTTTGGCTTTGGATGATATGGAAAAGGGGTTTGGGAAAAAAATTCCGCTTTGGCTCTTTGGGTTTTTGTATTGACCCCGGCCAGTCTGGCCTCCAGCTCATAGAGCCTACACCTCGGAGAGAAACCTATCCGGTATTCGGTGGACCAAGGACCAGTAAGGAGAAGTCAGTAAGAAGTAAGCAGGGTTATCCGGCGAGGGTTATAGGAGGGGCAGTTAAGAGCTTTTTTTTGAACCACTAAGACACGAAGGACGCGAAGAAGACCTTTTATCGAATCGGAACCAGTCTTCGCAAAGCTTCGCCCCGGCAGGCACCCGATTCGATAAACCACTCCACCCTTCGGGTATATCTACCAAACTATTCACAGCCATTGAACTTTCAATACTTGCTACAACACATTTATAATCGAATATGTCACAAATATTGATAGATAGGATAAAGGTATAGAAAAGAATTATTGCCCGCCAGGGCATGATGATTTTCATGATCAGTTTCCCTGATCATGAAAAAAACAAAATCCTTCGTGTCCTTCGTGCCTTAGTGGTTCAATCTTATTTCTTACCGACCCCCGACCTCTGATCTCTAAAATGTCCTTAGTAGTTCATATTTTGATCTTTAACCGCCCAGCCTGTCCCGTGCTCTTCGCGGGGCTTCGCTCAAGACACCAAGATAACGAAGCGGCACGGCATGGAATGTGTGTCCGGCCACCCGGACAGGCAACAGATTCGCGCCGGAATAAAAAATCACACCCCGGTGCATTTTTTCCCTGGCATAATCTGCAAAATGGACAAGACCCCGAAAGTCTTCGAGTTTGATGGTCGCTGAAGCTTTTACCTCCACGCCCACAACCGCACCAGCACTGTTTTCCACCACCATATCCACCTCATTTCCGGCACGATCCCTGAAATGCCAGAAACGATAGTCATCTTCAGCCCAGATGGCCTGCTTGAAAAATTCCGTTACCACCAAGGTTTCCAGCAGCGCTCCGTAGAACCGGGACGTGTGCAGCGTGCCTGGTTTATTTTGTCCCAGAAGATGACAGGCCAATCCCGTGTCCAGGAAGTGGAGCTTGGGCATCCCAACCACCCCCCGTTTGGCGGTGTTGCGGACATACGGATCCAGTCGATGGAGAATAAACATCAGTTCCAGGACTTCCATGTAGCGTTTGACCGTTTTGTCATCCTGCCTCAGGTCCCCGGAAATTGCTGCATACTTAACAAGATTTCCCGACAAGCCCGCCAGGTAGCGGATCAGTGCATCCAGTTTTGAATAGTAATCGCCTTTGGCATCGTACATGGTTTCAAAATCTTTCAAAAGACGCCCGGAAACATACGAAGAAAACCAGACACTACGTGACCGTGGGCTTTTGCTCTGAATTTCAGGGTATCCTCCATGTATCAACGTGTTGGCTATGGTTTTCCGGTCCAGCGCCTTACCGATATTAACCGGGAGCTCTTTTTCAAACAGCCGGTCCAGTAATCCGAGGCGGTTGCCATGGATTTCTCCCTGGGAAAGAGGAAGCAACTCAATTCTGGCCATATGACCCGGCAAGGCCTCTTGGGTTCTGGCCGATTTGAACACATCCGCGGAACCGGTGAGCAGAAACAAACCCTTTTTGACCGACCCGGCACTGTCAGAAATCTGCTTCACCGCCCGAATTAATTCCGGCGCCAGTTGAAATTCGTCAAGAACCATTGGTGCCGACAATGCGGATAGCAAACCCTGGGGATCAGTCCTGGCTGCAAGTAGCAGTGCAGCGTCATCCAAAGTATAGTAGGCCATACCAGTCTCGTGAGCAATTGACATAGCGAGTGTACTTTTCCCGGCTTGACGGGGCCCGGTGAGATAGACAATGCGAAAGTCTTTTAGAAGCTGGAGGATGCGTCTTTTTGAAAATCGTTGATACATAAAGTTCCTTTGGTTGGCATAGTCCGAGAAAATTATAATTATACTCCGAAATATAATTAACTATTATCCGAATTATTATCATCAATTTTCCGAGATATCAAGGAAAACCAGAGATCGGAGGTCGGAGGTCAGTAATCTGAAAACGCCTGTCCTCTGCTGCTCTGTCTTCTGATATCTGTTATTCACACTGGGGGGGTTCAATTTTTCTTTTTTTTGACCCACCAAGTCACCGTCACCCCTTAACGTGTGTAATCAAAAACTTAAAATTAAGAATTCAAAATTGAAGTAACTATGCTGAATCAACTCAAAAACCCCCATTTCTACATCGTCTTCATCGGTGACCTGATCTTAATGAGCTTGTCCCTGGTGTTTGCGTACCTGATGCGATTTGAGTTCACTTTGACTTCAAACTCGCTTGAGCAAATTGCGCTGCTGCTGCCTCTGATGGTGCCTTTAAAAGCCCTGATCTTCTATCTGATGGACGTGTATCGCGGGATGTTCCGGTATGCGGGTCTGTCCGACATTCTGCGGCTCTTCTGGGCAAATTTTGTTTCGACTCTTGTCATCATCTTTATCGTTTTGACTGCCTTTCGATTCCAGGGATTTTCGCGTGCCGTGTTTATCCTGGACGCTGGATTGACTTTTATGTTGATCGGTGGCTTTCGATCGGCCATTCGGCTCTTTTTTCAGCAATATGAAAAAGGGAAAATCAACGGGCATGTGCTGCCCAATATCACCCGTTCAAAAGGCGACATCCCCATCATCATCATCGGCGCGGGGAATACGGGTGAAAAGATATTGCGGGAGTTCAATAACAATCCACGCCTCAAACAATATGTGGTGGGGTATGTGGATGACGACCCCACAAAGAACCGGCGGTTAATCCATGGCATACCCATATTGGGAAAGATCGATGACCTGCCCGGTTTCGTAAAAAAAGACGAGGTCAAAGAGCTTTTGATCGCCATCCCGTCCGCCACCGGTGATCAGATGCGGCATATTGCCGAGATCTGTGATGAGACAGGGCTTCCGTACAAGACACTCCCCAGTATGGGTGAACTCATAGACGGCAAGGTATCCGTTAAGACACTTCGGGACGTCAACTACAGGGACCTGCTGCGACGGGAGCCGGTACAGCTGGATATTCCGGAAATCGAAGGATTCATCAAGAATCAGCGTGTTCTTATAACCGGCGCCGGTGGCAGCATCGGCAGTGAATTATGCCGTCAGCTCGTCCGCTTCCTGCCGGATGAACTGATCCTTTTGGACACGTCGGAGCCCAGTCTCTACAGCATCCAGATGGAGCTCAAACACCGGGTCGGTTTTTTAAAATACACGACGATCCTGGGAGCGGTTCAGGACGAAAACCTGATCGACCAAACCCTCAGAAAATACAGGCCGCATGTCATTTTTCATGCTGCAGCGTACAAGCACGTCCCGATACTGGAACGTAACCCCTGGCAGGCTGTCTCAAACAATGTCTTGGGCACGAAAACCATCCTAAAACAAGCCACCGAGCACCAAATCAATCACTTTATATTCGTTTCCACAGACAAGGCCGTGCGGCCCTCCAATGTCATGGGTGCCAGCAAACGGGTGTGTGAACTCTTATTGAACGCTTATAAAGAAAACGGCACCAACATGATGTCCGTCAGGTTCGGCAATGTGGTGGGTTCGGCGGGATCGGTCATCCCATTATTCCGGGAGCAAATTGCCAGAGGCGGACCGGTTACGGTCACGCACCCGGAGGTCACCCGCTTTTTCATGACCATCCCCGAGGCTTCTCAGCTGATTCTGCAGGCAGCTGTATTGGGAACCGGCGGGGAAATTTTTGTGCTGGAAATGGGAACGTCCGTGAAAATTGTGGACATGGCCAGGGACCTGATTCGTCTATCCGGCAAGGAGCCGGATACAGACATCAAGATTGAATTCACTGGACTTCGCCAGGGCGAAAAACTCTATGAAGAGCTCATCACCGAAGGGGAAGATGTGGTTCCGACGGATCATAACAAGATCATGGTCCTGAAATCCACCAACGGCTATAACGGATATGCAGACCAGGCAGCCTATCGCAAATGGCTTTTCTCCAAGATAGATGACCTCGCTTACTACGCCAAAAACCACGATGCCTGCGGCATCAAGGAAAAACTTGCCGAAATCGTGCCGGAGTATAAGATGCAGGATTCCGATTGCGTACTATGAACAGTATGGAGAAATGAGTAGGGAGTAAGCAGGGTTAATAGTCAATTGGCGGGACGGTGTAAATAAACAATTTTCTTGAACCACTAAGGCGCAAAGGACACGAAGAAGACCCTTTATCGAATCGGGGCGGCCGATTCGATAAACCACTCCACCCTTCGGGTATATGTCATTTACCATTTACAACTATCGAACGTAATACACTAACAATGGGTACTAAAACTACATTTTGAGAATATTGTTGAGAAAGATAATATAGGAAGAATAACGACCGCCCGCAGAGCATGGTGGTTTTCTTAGTTCTGTAATTAAAAATTCAAAACTTAGAATTCATAATTGTTCTTCTGCAGGGCATGATGGTTTACCTGATCGGTTTCCCCGATTAGGTAAAAAACAAAATCTTTGCGTCCTTCGTGCCTTTGTGGTTCAAATATTTTTCTATTGTACTATTTGCGCCTTTGTTTACCCCGTGAAATTCATAAAATGAGGAGCGTAGCATATTTCACCGGGGTGGTTCAGTTCTTGCTTTTTAAGCATCATTCCATAAGCCACATTAAAAAAATATCATTGAACATTTAAAATGAAACCCCAGTCTTTCATCGATAAAATCATCTTTACCGGCATAATCCTCCTGCTGGTCTTTGCGCCGTTGGCCTTTGGATCCGTCCACGTCTGGGCATACAGTATCATCGAGATCGGGGTTTATCTGCTTTTGGCGCTCTGGTTTGTCGACCACTTGATCGTTTCCGGATCAAAAAAGCTGGCCTGGGTTAAATCGCCGGTGAACCTGATGCTGGTGATGCTGTTTGTACTCATCGGTCTGCAACTGTTATCGTTGCCGGCCTCAGTAGTGGCCCTGATTTCCCCACAAACCTATACAGACAAAACACAGTTTTTTTCTTTATTGGCTAAGACTGCAGAGGCTTCCACAGATGGTCCGGCATGGATGATGCTGACCTATTATGCCCACGCTACGGTGATGGAAGCGCTCAAACTGGGAACCTATTGTGGAATGTTTTTCCTGGTGGTCAACACACTGAAATCCAGGCAACAGATCGATATCCTTTTATATTTTCTGATTTTCATAGGTCTTTTTGAAGCCCTTTACGCCATATACCAGGTATTTACAGACAACCCCAATGTCTGGTGGTGGCAGAGTCGGGTTGGACACGCGAACTATGCAAGTGGAACATTCATTGTGTCAAATCACTTTGCCGCCTACATGGGCATGCTCGTCAGTTTGACCTTTGGATTCATGATCGCTCAAAAAAAGAAAAGCAAAAGATTGGTTTCCGGTTTGGGAGGCCTGCGAGGCTTTGTACAAAAAGTCGTCAATGATTTTTCCCCTGAATCTTCCCAGGCAAAAACCATCTTTCTCTTCTTTGCCGGTATCGTTATGGTGGTCTCCCTCCTGATGTCAGCCTCCAGGGGGGGGATTCTTAGTCTGGGTCTGGCCATGCTTTGTATGTCAACCCTGATGTTTTTCAAGAAATCATTCCGAAAATATGCAATCATCTCCATCTGTTTTTGTTTGATTGCGTTGCTGTATGCACTCCATCTGGGCATCGATCCGACGCTTAAAAAATTTGAACACAGTGATCAAGGCTTGCAGCAAAGACTGATCACCACCCGATCCATGTTCCCCATGTTAGCGGATTATCCTGTCACCGGTGTTGGCTGGGGCAATTTTCGGTATCTTTACCCGCGCTATGTGCCAACAGAATGGGATGGAGTCTCTTCCAGCGGCTATTCACACAACGACTGGGTCGAGGCAGGTACGGATGCCGGTTATCCAGGGCTGGCCATCATCTTCGGTGCCTTTTTGATTTACATTTATCACATGACCCGTCTCTGGATAAAAAGAAGAAATCTGCATGCCCTGGGTATCGGGATCGGGGCAGTAGCTGCTCTGCTGTCCATTTCGTTTCACAGCTATTTTGACTTCAACATGCACATTC
>JAOZSO010000188.1:0-6661 GCA_029939655.1 Desulfobacterales bacterium | reverse complement strand
ATAATATCGAAATGGTATGGAGAGCAGGGGATTTTAACTCCCCTTGCCTATGAATACGGCAGCGTTGAATC
The DNA here is from genome assembly GCA_029939655.1 of Desulfobacterales bacterium. Classification (GTDB taxonomy): domain Bacteria; phylum Desulfobacterota; class Desulfobacteria; order Desulfobacterales; family B30-G6; genus B30-G6. Next base: position 6,590 of record JAOZSO010000188.1, on the reverse strand, counting down.
GGTCTAATGAGTATTAGGGGGGGCTCAATCATTTCTGCTGAACCAATGACTCTTGGAGAGGCGGAAGACCCCAATTTTAGATTGGTTAGCTCTCAATTACATAAAGGAGTCTTCTGTCCAGGAAGACGCGGACTCAATGAAGACTTGGTCTTGCCACCAGAAATTTTCAGTTCATTGATATAATCACAATCATTAGCAGGCCGCGATCTCCGAAATTGATCTAATCTTCATGCCTGCCAACAATTGTCCTTTTACCATTTGTATCTGTAATCTTCTGTTTAAACGAATACCGAATAGGGTGGAATTCGGAAAAAATGGGAAAGGCAAAATATCACAGCTGCATAAAGGAGTCTTCACTGTTGTTTCACCATAAAATATCGAAGACTTGACTTGATAGTCACAAATTATGAATATCAGTATTATTAGTGAACCTCTAATTACCTCTATATATCAAAGGTTAAGCAATATTTGGTTTTCTGAGAGGATATCCCAAGTAATGACCATGTAAATCGCTAATCCCTTGACCCGGTCCACCAAATCATGTATCAATTTTATTACATGCTTAAACCTTGCTGGAATATGCACTAAACCTCAATTCTTGCCTCTGACCTGACCCGACTGTTCAAAACTAAATTTACTTGTTTTTAAATTGGAGGTAGCGAGCCATGAAAATGTCAAGCGTCTGTTTGACCCTGACTGCATCCATGCTGATTTTTTCATGCGCAACCACCGAGCAACCCAAAATGAGTTATGAAGAAGCGCGCAACGTGGTGCTAAGCATGCAGCGTGTTCCCATGGAGCCACCACCCAGGAAAATGGATGACATCCTGTCCCTGTTGGACAGAAAGCAACATGGCGGCCAGGATCATATGGCGGCCCTATTGCGTATGGCTGATACTTCAATTCTATCCGGCAAAAGCCAACAAGACCTGATTCTCTTTTATAAATCCAGAGGTTATGCCCGCTATGAACTAAATCGTTTTAATGATGCCGGCGACGATCTGCACCGGGCCATTAATCTGGGCAAGCGTGCCGGCCTTAAGGATTCGAGCCTGTACCGTCGACTTGCCGAACTGGAAATGCGCGCAGGGCGTTACGACGAGGCCATTGATCTTAGTAGGACTGCCATGCGCATGCTCTTGAGATCCCGGGGGGGGTCGTCCTGGCTGAAAGGACCTTACCTGGGTTTTCAGAGTCGGGTGCAGACTCGCATGGGGAATTTCTGGCGTGCCGGCCAGTCTATCAAAAGAGCCTACGGCTATTATAAGACGATTCCGGATTGGGCTCGTTACAGCCTGGCGGCTTACAAGGGCGAACTGCGTGACCAGGGTACCATTAGCGAAATCCTCACCGCTGAGGCCGAGCTACTAGAAGCCCAGGGCCAATACACTCAGGCCCATAGCCTTCGTGCCCAGGTACTCAACCACGAGTACAGCCACCGTAAGCTGATGCCCCTGGGAGCGGTTTATGCCCGACTGGCCCTGGCCGTCAATCTCATGTACCAGGGACGGCTGGTTGAAGCGGAAAGGGAAGCCCGTCTATCCGTCAGTGAGGCCATGGCTATTTACGGTAAACACGCCGCTATCACAGCCGCCGCTCTGCAGACCCTTGGGGAAGTTATACTGGCAAAGGGCGATCTGACCAATGCCGATATTCTTTCAACCACCCAGATCGAAATTCTGGAACACCTGCGGTTGTCCACTAATGAAGAAACAATGATCAGGGCTCAGCTTTTTAGGGCCGAGGTGTTAAGTGCTGCGTATGATTTTTCGACGGCTGTGGAGGCTTACGACAGGGCTCTTGCCGGTATGTGGGACAATTCATATCTATACCGGCGTTACACTGGCCGAAATTCAGACATGATTTTATGTCTGATAAAAAACCGGCGAATTCCGGAAGCAGAAAAATTAATCCGCGAAGCAAGGGGCTTTAATCAAAGCTTTCGTCTGGAAACCTCCTATGGCGAGGCTGAAATTCTGGCACTTGAGGCCATGGTTCTACATGCCGGCCGGAATTTTCGCCTAGCCCATGAGCGGTTTTCAAAAGCGGTTCCTAATCTGATAGGTCTCATCAAGGCCCCGGACAGTAACTTTCAAAAACGTCGCCGTGCCAACATCCTACTACAATTCTATATCGATATGCTGCTTGAGATCTACTCACAGCGGAAAGAAAAGGCTTATGGCATCGACGTCGTCAACGAAATTTTCAAACTCATCGATGTACGTTACAGTCGGGTTGGCAGTGCCCTCAGTGAGAGCAGTGCCAGGGCTGCCTCCCTTATCAACCCGGAGCTTGCCGATCTGGTTCGCCAAGAGCAGGATGCCGGTAAAAAGCTAAAAAGCCTTGAGGCCATCTTTCACAATGCCGCGGCTGCGTCGAGTCATGCACAAAGTGCGGCCCTCATGAATCTCAGGCGCGACATTCAATCTCTTGCCGAAGCACGTGCCTCCATTATCGTGCGTATTGAGAATGATTTCCCCAAATACACCAATTATATTCATCCCAAACAACCGGGAATATTACAAATTCAGGAACAGCTGTCGCCAGAGGAAGCCCTTGTCGCTATCTGGACCATGGAGAGAAAGACCTGTATCTGGGCTGTTTCACACAGGGGAGACCCCGCCTTTGCAGTCGTCAATCTGGGAGAAGAAGTTGTTCGAAAAAAAGTAGCCCAAATGCGTCGAGCCTTACAGCCCAACGTTCGCATGCTGAGTAACATTCCCAGATTCGACTTGGAGACCGCTTACGAAATTTATGAGCGCCTGTTGCAGTCGGTGGAATCAGGATGGGAGGACGCCTGTAACCTGCTGGTAGTTGTCAACGGCCCAATGGATCAGATCCCTCTGGCAGTACTTACCACAGAGAAATTAAAAAAGGTTCCCGACCGAGATTTGCTGTTTGAAGAATACCGGCACGTGCCTTGGTTGATCCACAAAGTTGCCATTACCCGCTTACCATCAGCTGCTTCACTCCTAACCCTGCGAGCACTGCCCCCACCCAACCCGGCGCGCGAATCGTTTGCCGGCTTCGGTGACCCCATATTCAGTTTGGCCCAACTGCATGAAACACCGGTCAACCAATCCCTTTTGTCACAGCATGGCATGTCTCCGGGCGATATTGCCATCAGGGGTGCCAGAATCATTGACACCGGCGAGGAACTGGACCAAACCAACTTATCATCGGTTCGCATCGGACAGCTTTGCCGTTTGCCGGATACCGCCGATGAGATTCGACAGATCGCTAAAAGCCTTAAAGCCAATCCTATGAAGGACGTGTTTCTTGGTGAAGCGGCCACTGAGACCAATGTCAAATCACAGGATCTTTCACAAAAGAAAATCCTGGTCTTTGCAACGCACGCACTTTTACCTGGCGACCTGGATGGTCTGACTCAGCCTGCTTTAGCTTTTTCCGCACCCGAGGTAACCAAATTGGATGAAGACGGTCTTTTGACCCTGGGAGAAGTTTTATCCCTCAACCTGGATGCCGACCTGGTCGTGCTTAGTGCATGCAACACTGGGGCTGGGGATGGCAGAGGCAATGAAGCGATCAGTGGCCTCGGCCGGGCCTTTTTCTATTCTGGGGCCAGAGCGCTTCTAGTTACTCTGTGGCCGGTGGAAACATCTTCGGCCAACAAACTGACCACGGAACTTTTTCGGTATCAACAGGAAGACAAATCCCTTTCATTCGCATGGGCACTTCAAAAATCAATTATCAAGCTGATAGAAGATCCCGGTATGAAGGATCACGTAACCGGAAAGATAGCCGCAAGCTATGCACATCCTTTTTTTTGGGCACCCTTTGTTGTCGTGGGAGAGGGAGGCCGTTCTTTCTATTGAACCCATAGACCTTGGAAAGAAAAAGTAGTGATAAAGGCTCAGGTTCAGTGCGCTATATTTCCAAGCTTCTCCCTAATATAAGTCCTGGTGTCCTGGGGGAGGGAAGTGAATTTGACACGGACTTTACTTTGGTGGGGCCGGCCTTCTGAGCTTTCAACCATCACTACCTTTGCATATATTTCGGATAGATGTTGAGCTGTATCGGTGTGGATAATGAGTTTGAGGTTGGAACGAACTTGGATTTCTCCCTGCAACAAAACCTCAGCTTCGGAAACATCGAGGCGTGTGATCTGACCTTGAATTGATTTTTCTGATACTTCCTTTCCCTCAAGGGGGAAGCATGAAACCATCAGGGGCCTCTTGAGATGCTTTAGCGCTTTCGTTTGTACTTCAGGTAAAAAGACGGAGTATTTTCCCTCAATCCCAGTAACATCATATAGGGCTACCGGGTGGTCTATCCCTTTGAATTGGACCTGAAAGGTTTCCCTCACCTTGAGCTTGACGCTTATTTTTTCATATGTCCCGTGACTGATGAGAACCTGCCCGCCAACTGTGTGGGACTCTATACGATATGTTGTATTGATGGGAGTTCCCACTGCACCATACTTGGTCCGTTTTTCAGAACCTATATTGCCGACAACGACCTCTCCAGTGTTGATGCCGATACCCATTGAGAGTTGAGGAAGGTTCTTCTGCCGCAAAAACTTGTTTATTTCGGGCATTGTAGACTGCATCTCAACAGCGCATGCAATCGCACGTTCGGGATCGTCTTTTGCGCTCAACGGTGCACCAAAAAAAACAAGGATACCGTCCCCCTGGAGTTCGTCTACTGTTCCCTGGTAACGGGCAATGATTTCCACCATTCGTTCAAAGTAGTGATTGAGGATCTGGATGACATCATGGGGAGAAAGTCTGTCTGAGATTGAAGTAAACCCTCGTAGATCGGACACAAGGAAGGTTACCTGGCGGCTTTCGCCGCTCATCTCGAGACCTTGTGGTGAATTGAGCAATTCATCGACCACCTCCTTACTTAGATATCGTCCGAAGGTGGAATGGATAAAATGATGATCCCTTTCCTCCTTGATAAAACGATAAATGACGATAACTATTGAGGTAAAAGTAATTATCAGGAGCGGTCGGACAATCGGAAAAATGAGGTTGAAGTAAAGAAAACTTACACCTGCAACTCCGATATAGGTTGCGGCGATACACATAGTCCCGAGAATGGAATTGAGAGAGGAGATTCTGAGGGGTAAAACCAAAAGAATAATCAGCAAGATGCCTTCTAGTATTAGCTCTTGCATCCCGGACAGGTCAGTTAAAAAAGAATCTTGAAGAATGGTGTGTAATACGCTGGCGTGTATGCCGCTGGAAAGGAAATGGGGGTCAGTCGGTACAGGGCCTATATCCGCCGCTCCTGTTGTCACTTCTGATACCAATACGATTTTTCCTGCCAACTCATCGCCCCACATCTCCATTTCAATCTTATCATCAGAGGCGTAAAAAATATCAGCAAAATTATAGTGTTTCATACGTCCCCATGGGCCTATGAAATTAACCAATATATTGCCATGCTGGTCTATCGGAATTACGATATTCCGACCTGATGATCCGCCAGGTTTTTTAGCATCTTCAAGGGTGATCGACTTTCCGGGCTTAACAATGATCTTTTCCGGGGGAACATTCAGATAATCACAGATACTCCTGAGGGCAAAGCTAGGGAAAAGCGCTTCTTTATACTTGACCAAAAGCGGTATTCTGCGATTGACCCCATCGGGATCTGTTTTAAGATTCAGAAAACCCAACCCTCGAGATACTGATGCCAGTTCAGGATAGGTAACGAGCGGGTCTGTCCCTTGATAAAATCCGTTGGGATTCCCATCAACAAACACATGCCATCCTGTTTTCTCAAGGTCTGGAAAATCTTCTGCTCCTCCTTTTATCAGTCGATCTATAGAAACTTCCTGTTCTCCCAGGTTAAATGCCATACCGAAATATACATTCGCAGCATCTTTAGTGGCCTTTATAAGTAAACGGTCTTCAACCCGATCCGTGCGGGCAGCAAAGATGAAGTCATACATTTGGGCTGATACGTTCATCTCAGTCAGGTTTTTTATCACCCGGGCATAGTGGGAACGATCAAGGTAAAAGGTCTTGAGCCGTTTAAGGCTTGTGTCGGTAATATCAACGTGGATAATAGTACTGTTGTATAGGGGCTGGAAACAGGATGCGGAAGATCTAATGACGAAAAGCTGATCTATGGCTTTTGCATCCCACATCTCAAATTGATTCGGGAGGAGCCAGAAACATAACCTGGCCGCAAGAAAAGAGCCCAAAATCAGAAGGAGTGTAATCCGGGAATGGTGTCTTTTATTTGTGTTCAATAGTAAATGTCTTGCTGTAAAAATTAGATGTATAGACCTCGGAAGCAATGGGATCTATGTCAGGGAAGGCTGCATTCTCATCTTTAACAATACCCCTGATGTTTCCCCCGATTGCGATGGGTCGTTCAGCAGCGGCTGTAAATTTGCGATGCTGCTTTATTGTCTGATGGATTTCGGCGATAAGTTTTTTGGCAAGCTCCTGTTTGTTTGTACTGTCAACTGAATGGTATTTATTATAAAGCGTTTCAAGATTCATCAGCTTTTTGGCAGAAGCGAGCAGATAGAACCGCTCAAGTCCTACCTTTTCATCCAGTTCAAACCATTTTGTTCCCTCGGGGATATAATACTTCTTGCCTGCCTTATAGTCTGC
>JAOZSO010000187.1:0-6663 GCA_029939655.1 Desulfobacterales bacterium | reverse complement strand
CAAAATGGGAAGGCACAATGCCTGCCCCTACAGGATTAGGGGATAGAAGGGTATCAAAGAACAATTACCGATCTCTGGCATGTACATGCAACAGGCGTAATTTTTGAAATGTTGTTTTTTCGGATATCATGGGTCCAAGTCCATCTGGGTCGATATCCTAATTTCAAACAATCAGGTTGCAGACAGGGTTCGAGGCTCAAAGCTCGTCAGCAGTCGTACCAACTATCTCATCCAGCATGGAAAGTGCCTTGTCTTTTCCCACCAGCTGAACAAACGTGCCGAAACGGGGACCCCGCTCCTGGCCGAAAATCACCTCATAAAACATTCTGAAGAAATCCTTGGGTTCCGTCTCGAACATTCGGGCCACTGAGAACGGCATGGTCTGCAGTTCATTGTCATCAGTAATGTCGCAGGCGGCAAGATCCCGGCGGAGCTGTCCCAACATCTCTTTTTCCGGGTCCGTGGGATTACGGTACTGCTTGTTCGGCAGGATAAAGTCCCGGTAATAGGCCATGGCTTTGTCCACCAGGTCCGTAACAATATCCTGATACACACTCAGATCGGGATCATAGCGTTTGAGGTATTCCATGATCAGATCCCTGTCATCGGCTCCAACGGCGGAAATCAGGTTATTGATCAGCGAAAAATTGATGGGTGATCCGTAGACCGGATTCTTTTCACCCTTGTTGAATAGATGCCATATCGGCGAATCAGGCTGTTTATCATTTTCCAGTGCCGGGTACTGCTTCAATCCCGTCAGATAATCATCCACCGACTTGGGAACGATCCCCCAGTAGAGTCGCTTGGCCTGCCGGGGGTTCTGGAACAAATAGTAGAGCAACGACCCCAGGGGAGCGTAGGTTGTCCAGGAGTCGATGGTCAGGCCCTTTCCCACACTCTTTGAGATCTTACGACCTTCCTCGTCCAGAAAAAGTTCATAAAAAAGGCCGGTGGGCGGTTGTTTCCCCATGGCACGCGTAATCTTGCCCGAAAGTCTGGCCGAATCAATCAAATCCTTTCCGTACATCTCATACCCGATGTCATAGGCAAACCAGCGCAAAGCCCAGTCAACTTTCCATCCCACCTTGACGTTGCCGTCAAATATCGATGCCGCGCCGTGGTGACTGCAGCTCTGCAACAGGCCCTCTTCCTGATCACATACATAGTCGATGGTATTGCTGTCCGCGTGGTACGCCGTGACACGCGTGCTGTTGATCCTGCCACAGTTTTCACAAACAGGAAAAAAGGGTGACCAGTTCCGACGTTTCTCCTTGCTCATGGTAGGCAGAATAATCGCCTTGATCGCCTCCACCTTCTGCAGAATAACTGCCAGACCTGCATTGAAATCACCCCTGGCGTAGGCCTCTTGGGAGCCTTGAAACCTGTAGTCGAAACCATAGCTGTCCAGAAACTGTTTCAGCTTCTGGTTCATGTGGGCACTGTAGCTTTCACATTCGCCAAAGGGATCGGGGATTCGACACAATGGTTTCCCGATATTCTCCTGGAGCATCTTCTGTTGCGGCATGTTTAAAGGCACTTTCCGCAGGCCATCCATGTCATCGCTGAAGGCGATGAGCTCCGTAGCCCAGTGGGTCTGGAATTCAAAAGCCCGGCGTACCCATGTGGTGCGGGCGACTTCTGCAAAGGTGCCGATATGTGGCAATCCGCTGGGCCCGAATCCGGTTTCAAATCTTACCGGATCTGCAGGAGGCTCAGTATACCGTTTTTGTAATTTGAACGCCTCCTTGAAAGGCCAGGCTTTGTAATTGGCTTGTGTCATTTGATGCTCTCTTTCACGTGTTTGAACAAACCTCTTTTGGAGATAATCCATATAATTAGATGCTGTTTTGCGCACCGAACATAATCATATAATCGAGATCTTGCAAGCAAAGAATGGGATTGATGCCAACCTGCATCCAATATCCATCCCTAATGCACAACGATTACGAAAGAAATGAAAATAATTATGTTTATATTTCAATCGCTTGAAAGGTTGTCACTTATTACCCTGTTCCCGTACCAAACAAATACCGCACAGGAAGTTCTATCGTTCAATTTCTATTGACAAGCGGCTGTCCGACATATACACATTTTCCTTGGTTTGCATTGTCGGCAGGCGTCCTAAAAATATCTTTTTGCGGTTCGTCTTGACAGCAACTTGTAGGAAAACCCAACCAGAACAATCAGGAGAATCTAACCATGCCTAAGGATATAATAGGTGCGACAATGGTGGTCGGCGGCGGTATCGCAGGGATGCAATCGGCCCTGGATCTTGCCGAATCCGGCTATTATGTTTACCTGGTGGAAAAGTCGTCGGCCATTGGCGGGCTCATGTCCCAGCTGGACAAGACCTTCCCGACCAATGACTGTGCCATGTGAGTCATTTCACCGAAACTGGTCGAGGTCGGCCGGCATCTCAACATCGAACTGCTCACCAACACGGAATTGGTAGAACTGAACGGAAAACCCGGTAATTTTACGGCGAAAGTTCACCAGGAACCCCGCTTCATCGACCTGGATAAATGCACCAGTTGTGGCGAGTGTGCCAAGGTATGCCCCATTACATGCTCCAACGAATATGACGAAGGGCTCTCGGAACGCAAAGCTGCTTTCAAAAAATATCCCCAGGCCATCCCTGGTGCCTATGGTATCGACAAGCGCGGCACTGCACCATGCAAAGCCACCTGTCCCGCACATGTAAGCATCCAGGGCTACATCGCCCTTATCAACCAGGGAAAATACAGGGAAGCTCTGGAACTCTTCAAGCAGGAGCATCCCTTCCCCGGCATCTGCGGCAGGGTATGTCATCACCCCTGTGAGGAGATCTGTACCCGTAACGACGTGGACCAACCCCTTGCCATCCGGGAGCTGCATCGCTTTCTTGCAGACTACGAACGGCAACAGGGTGACTGGTATATACCGGAAGTGGCTGAATCCCGGGAAGAAAAGGTGGCCATCATCGGATCCGGCCCCGCAGGCCTGACAACCGCCTACTGCCTGGTCAGACAAGGATACCAGGTTACCATATATGAAAAACTCCCCGTAACCGGCGGCATGATGGCCGTGGGAATCCCCGAGTATCGTCTTCCCAGAGATCTTCTGGCCGACGAAATTCAGGTCATCCAGAAAATGGGTGTCGAGATAAAGACCGGTGTGACGTTTGGCGAAGACATCACCCTCGAGAGCCTGAAAAAAGATGGGTTTTCCGCCGTCTTTCTCGCCATTGGCCTGCACGGCGGCCGTGACCTCGGCGTCGAAAACGAGGATGCCGAAGGTGTTCTTCAGGGTGTTGATTTTTTGAGGGACAGCGCCCTAGGAAAAGATGTTGCCATCGGCGAAGACGTCGTTGTCGTGGGCGGCGGAAATGTGGCCATCGATGTCGCCTTGACCGCCAAGCGCAAAGGTGCCAAAAACGTCACCCTGATCTGTCTTGAAGCACGCGAGGAAATGCCGGCCTGGCAGCACGAAATCGAAGAGGCTCTGGAAGGGGATATTCAGATCGTCAACAGCTATGGCCCCAAATCCTTTTTTATCGACAAAACCAACAAGGTTTCCGGAATCGAATTCAAGACCTGTACAACCGTTTTTGATGAAGAGGGTCGATTCAACCCACAATATGATGACAATGTCTGCCAGCCCTTTTTTGGCGATACCATGATTGTCGCCATTGGCCAGAGTGCACAGCTCGAACACATAAAGGCCCAGGGAATTCCCGTCACGCCGCGAGGCGGACTCGAAGCAGATCCCGTCACCCTGCAGACAGAGATCGATTGGGTTTTTGCCGGTGGCGATGCCTTTTATGGCCCCAAGTCAGTGGTGGATGCCGTCTCCTGCGGCAAAGAAGCCGCCGAGAGCATTCACCGGTTTCTGAACGGCCAGGACCTGGCAGCAAACCGTGAAAAGACCTGGGAATTTGAAAAACCCGACATAGAAAACGAGCCCAAAAAAGACCGCACTTCCGTGCGGTGCCTGGACCCTGAAGCCCGGGAGTGCAATTTTCTGGAAGTATCGTTTGGCTACGACGAAGCAGAAGCACAAACCGAAGCCCAGCGGTGCCTGGAATGCGGTATCTGCTCGGAATGCTACCAGTGCGTCAAGGTCTGTCTTGCAGAAGCGATCGACCACAGCCAGACACCGGTCGACAAGGAAATCAAGGTCGGCTCGGTCATTCTTTCCTCTGGAACGGACCTGTACGACCCCAGCGGCCTTAAAGAATTCTACCACTACGGTGTCAACCCGAATGTCATGACCAGCCTGGAGTTTGAACGGATATTGAGCGCCTCCGGACCGACCATGGGACATCTTGTGCGGCCTTCGGACGAAAAGGAGCCTAAAAAAGTTGCCTGGTTGCAGTGCGTGGGTTCACGGGATACCAACAAGTGTGGCAACGGATACTGCAGTTCGGTCTGCTGCATGTATACTATCAAGGATGCCATGATCGCCAAGGAACACTCCAAAGATGATCTGGACTGCGCTGTTTTCAACATGGATATCCGCTCTTTTGGCAAGGATTATGAAAAGTACTATGACCGGGCGAGAGACCAGGAAGGAGTGCGCTTTATCAAGGCCCGGGTACACACCATAACCGATGACCCTGAAACCCGGAACCTGAAAGTGGCGTTTGCGGACGAAGCCGGGCAAATGCAGGAAGAAAGTTTCGACATGCTGGTGCTGTCCGTGGGACTGCAGGTCGGCGAAGCCTCCGTTGAACTGGCCAGGCGACTCGAGATTGACCTCAACCATTACAATTTTGTGACCACTGATCCCCTCGCGCCGGTTGCCACGTCGCGGCCCGGCGTCTATACCTGCGGCATTTTCCAGGGACCGAAAGACATTCCCGCGTCCATCACGGAGGCCAGCGCCGCCGCCGCCGCTGCCGGTGTGGATGTGGCGGAAGCCAGAGGGACGCTTTCCAAAAAAATTGTGCTTGCCGAGGAATTTGACGTCAGCGAGGAAGAACCCAGAATTGGTGTCTTTGTCTGCAGCTGCGGCATCAACATTGCTGGTGTGGTGGACGTACCGGGTGTCCAGGCATATGCCGCTACCCTTCCCGATGTCGTATTCACGGACAACAACCTCTTTACCTGTAGTCAGGATACCCAGGAAGACATCAAGAAAAAGATCAAGGAAGAAAAACTGAACCGTGTGGTGGTGGCCTCGTGCAGCCCCAAAACCCATGCGCCCATGTTTATGGAAACCCTGGAAGCCTGTGGCCTCAATAAATACCTCTTTGAAATGGCCAACATCCGCAATCAGAACTCATGGGTACATGCAAACAATCCCGACATCGCCACCCAGAAGGCCAAGGACCTGGTGCGTATGGCCGTAGCACGCTCCAGTCGGCTGAGACCACTGAAAGAAAAGATTATCGGCGTCAGCAAGCGAGCCCTGGTGATAGGCGGCGGCATCGCCGGTATGAATGCCGCCTTGAATATCAGCAAACAGGGTCTTCCCGTAACCCTCGTCGAAAAAGGATCCGAACTGGGAGGAATGGCGCGCAAACTTCATCATACCATTGAAGGTGCGGACATTCAGCAGTATCTGCATGATCTTATCGAAGACGTGACTGCCCGGGAAAATATCGAAATCCTGACAAACGCCGTGGTGATGTCCTTTGACGGTTTCCAGGGCAACTTTGCCACCGAAATCGGCGTCGGGCCCATGCGGGAATCCAAGATCATTGAACATGGCGTCATCCTGGTAGCCACCGGTGCCAATGAGTATGAACCCAAGGAATATCTCTATGGTACAGACGAACGCGTCAAAACCCAGGTCGAATTGACAGACCATCTCCACAGCAAGGGTGCCGAAAAGCTTGAATGCGTCACGATGATCCAGTGTGTGGGATCGCGAAACGAAGAAAACCCCAATTGTTCGAGAATCTGCTGCCAGTCGGCCGTCAAGAATGCGCTGGCCATCAAGGAGGCAAACCCTGACACCCAGGTGTTTATCCTCTACCGAGACATGCGGACATACGGATTGCTGGAGGACTATTACACCAAAGCCCGGCAAAAAGGTGTTATCTTCGTTCGCTTCGATAAAGCGCATCCACCCGAGGTTGAAGCCACCGAAGACGGTCTACTGGTAACCGTCAAAGATCACGTACTCCAGCAACCAATCCAGATCCGCTCGGATCTGCTGGCACTCAGCGCCGGGGTTGCGGCTGCCGAAACGGAAGAGCTGAGCAAAATCATGAAGCTGAACCGGAACCCCGAGGGCTTTTTCCTCGAGGCCCACGTAAAACTCAGGCCGGTGGACATGGGAAGTGATGCCACCTTCCTGTGTGGTACCGCCCATTCGCCAAAATTGATATCCGAATCCATTGCCCAGTCCCAGGCGGCAGCCTCCCGGGCCATGACCTTTCTTTCAAAAGACGAAATCAGGCTGTCGGCGATCACGGCCAAGGTGGATGTGGAACACTGCGTCAAATGCTTGACCTGTGTTCGCTCGTGTCCCTTTGACGTACCCAAGTTCGACATTGAAAAAGGAGAAATCGTCATCGACGAAGCCATGTGTCATGGCTGTGGCATATGTGCCTCGGTTTGCCCGCGCCAAGCCATCAGCTTGAGTTTTTATGAAGACGACCAGATTCTCTGCAAAATAGACGCACTACTGGCAGGAGGCATGTAATGACGGACTTTCAACCGACGATTATCTCATTTT
>JAOZSO010000186.1:0-6669 GCA_029939655.1 Desulfobacterales bacterium | reverse complement strand
TACGAGCTGAAGAAATAAGTCAGATTATCAAGGAACAGATCACGGATTATGACAAGAAGGTAGAATTGAGTGAAACCGGTGTTGTCCTGTCCGTCGGGGACGGTATTGCCAGAGTTTATGGGCTCGAAAAGGCCATGGCGCTGGAACTCGTGGAATTTCCAGGGGGAATTCTGGGGTTGGTGCTGAACCTGGAAGAGGACAATGTGGGTATTGCCGTTATGGGTGAGGACATCCATATCAAGGAAGGGGACATGGTTAAACGTACCGGCCGGATTGCTCAGGTGCCGGTAGGCGAAGCTGTTCTTGGCCGCGTGCTGTCAGGTGTTGGTGAACCGATCGATGGCAAAGGGCCCCTGGATGCGAAGGAGTTCAGACGTGTCGAGATGGTTGCTCCGGGTGTCATCGCCAGAAAGTCTGTTCACGAGCCCATGTATACCGGTTTGAAAGCGATTGACGCCATGACACCGGTGGGAAGAGGACAGCGTGAGTTGATCATCGGTGACCGGCAGATCGGTAAAACAGCCTGTGCCATAGATGCTGTTCTTGCACAGAAAGACACGGATATTTATTGTATCTACGTGGCTTGCGGTCAGAAAAAATCGACGGTGGCTCAGGTTCACGCAGTCCTGGAAAAACATGGTGCCATGGAATATACGACCATCGTGTCCGCCTGCGCCAGTGATCCTGCTACCCTGCAGTACATGGCACCTTATGCCGGATGTGCCATGGGAGAATACTTCCGTGACAAAGGGCAGCACGCATTGATTATTTACGATGATCTTTCCAAACAGGCAGTTTCTTACCGGCAGATCTCGCTGCTCCTCAGACGTCCACCGGGGCGTGAAGCCTACCCGGGTGATATTTTCTACAACCACTCGCGCCTATTGGAAAGGTCCTGTAAACTGAATGATGAACTGGGTGCTGGATCTCTCACGGCGCTGCCGATCATCGAGACACAGGCGGGTGACGTATCGGCATATATCCCCACCAACGTGATTTCCATCACGGATGGGCAGATATATCTTGAACCGGCTCTCTTTTTCGCCGGTATCCGTCCTGCCATTAATGTGGGTCTCTCGGTGTCCCGTGTCGGTGGTTCCGCACAGGTCAAAGCCATGAAGCAGGTGGCTGGGACTCTGCGTCTCGACATGGCCCAATTCCGTGAGCTCGAAGCTTTTGCAGCGTTCGGCAGCGATCTGGACAAGGCGACCCAGCGCCAGTTGACCCGAGGTGAAAGGCTGGTACAAATTCTGAAGCAGCCGCAATTTCAACCGCTTGCCCTCGAAAAACAGGTGGCTATTCTGTATGCAGGAACCAGAGGATACCTGGATGACTTCCCACTGGATGTGGTGGAAAAATATGAAGCCGGTCTCTATCAGTTCATCGAGGAGCGGCATTCTGATATCTATGCTGAAATTGCCGAAAAACAGGAGATTTCGGACGAACTGGATGCCAAGCTGGCAGAAGCGCTGAAAGCCTATAATGAGGAGTTCAAAGACACGATCAAATCCTAGTAGATGACCATATGCCTGTACCATCGCTTTTGTGGGTATCAATATCATAGGCTAGATGGCAGGAACACAGGTTCGGGTACGAGCTAAAACAGGATAAGGGCCAAGTTAAATGCCAAGTTTAAAAGACGTCGAATTAAAGATCAACGCGGTTAAAAAAACAAAGCAGATCACCAAAGCCATGAATATGGTTGCCACTTCACGTTTGAAGGGTGCCCAGCGCAACATGGAGAACTTCCGCCCTTATGCTGGAAAATTTTCCGAAGTATTGGGGAGCCTTGCCGAGAAAGCCGGTGATGAAGCCAGTCCGTTGCTGATCCCGCGTGAAGAAGTCAAGCATATTCATATTGTCCTGTGTACTTCGGACAGGGGATTGTGCGGCGGGTTCAATGTGAATCTGATCGGCAGGGCCAACTCCTTCATGGATGAGAAGCAGGGCGATGGCATCGCATTTTCATTTACCAATTTTGGTAAAAATGGCCGCAACTGGTGTCGGAAAAATGGTTTTGAAATAGCGGGTGAACATCTCGGCATTGTGGGCACCAAGTTCGGTTTCAATGTTGCCTCAACCGAGGGGCGGAAACTGGTGGATGGCTACCTTGATAGCACCTATGACGAGGTGTATGTCGTATATGCCGAATTTGTAAGCATGGGCAGGCAGGTGCCGGTTATCCGGCAACTGCTTCCGATACTACCCATAGAAACAGAAATAACTGAAGCTGACGAAAATACCCCGTATCTTGCGGAACATATCTGTGAACCTTCGGCGAACGAGCTGTTGGGAGAACTTCTTCCCAGAAATGTTTTTGTCCAACTGTTCAGTGCATTGCTCGAAACATCTACCAGTGAGCATGCTGCAAGACGGACGGCCATGGACAATGCCACCAAAGCGTGTAACGATATGATCGACAATCTCACACTGGCATACAACAAAGCGCGTCAGTCAGCCATTACGGCTGAACTGATGGACATTGTCGGTGGAGCAGAAGCCCTGAAAGGATAGCTGCGTGTAATAAGTGGGTCCCCTTATTTGCCGGGCAAGTAAGGATCTACCCAAAACAGATAAAAAAAGTTGGAGGTCTTTCGATGGGAGAAAATTTAGGTAAAATTACACAGGTAATGGGACCTGTCGTCGATGTAGAATTTGAACAGGGAAATCTGCCGACGATTTACACGGCGCTCCTGATTACCAATTCTACAATCAATGACGAGCCGGATAACCTGGTTATCGAGGTTGCACAGCATCTGGGTGATAACGTTGTCAGAACAATTGCTATGGATGTTACCGATGGCCTGACCCGCGGGCAGGTGGTAAAAGACACCGGCAAACCGATCATGATGCCGGTGGGTGAAGCAGGACTTGGCCGGGTGCTGAATGTGGTTGGCCGTCCGGTTGATGGCCTGGGCCCGGTTAGCCAGGAAAAAATGTTGCCCATCCATCGTGAGGCGCCCAAGTTTACGGAACAGGATACAACGGTTCGTGTTCTTGAAACAGGCGTAAAGGTTATCGACCTTCTGGTTCCGTTTCCACGTGGCGGCAAAATGGGTATGTTTGGTGGTGCCGGCGTGGGTAAAACCGTTATCATGATGGAAATGGTTCACAATATTGCCATGCAGCATGGAGGTATTTCCGTATTTGCCGGTGTTGGGGAGAGAACCCGTGAAGGCAACGATCTTTATCATGAGATGAAAGATTCAGGTGTTTTGCCCAAGGCAGCGCTCATTTACGGTCAGATGACCGAACCGCCCGGGGCGCGTGCACGTGTTGCTCTGTCTGCATTGACGGCGGCCGAGTATTTCAGGGATGAAGAAGGACAGGACGTTCTTATTTTCATCGACAATATCTACCGATTTACCCAGGCGGGTTCCGAGGTTTCGGCCCTTCTCGGCCGTATGCCTTCTGCTGTTGGATACCAGCCCACTCTGGCTGTCGATCTTGGTGAACTCCAGGAACGGATTACATCGACAGACAAGGGGTCCATTACAGCGGTTCAGTGCGTTTACGTACCGGCGGATGACTTGACCGACCCTGCACCTGCAACGACCTTCGCCCATCTTGACGGTACGGTTGTTCTTTCCAGACAGATCGTTGAACTCGGTATTTACCCGGCTGTGGATCCGCTCGATTCGACATCCAGAATCCTGGATGCTGCCTATATCGGCGACGAGCATTATGCAGTGGCGCGGCAGGTTCAACAGATTCTTCAAAAGTACAAGGAACTCCAGGATATTATTGCTATTCTGGGTATCGATGAATTATCAGACGAAGACAAAATAACCGTGGCCCGTGCCCGAAGGATCCAACGATTCCTCTCTCAGCCTTTCCATGTTGCCGAAGCTTTTACCGGCAAGCCCGGCAAGTACGTGAAAATAGAGGATACGGTTCGCGCCTTCAAGGAAATTGTTGAGGGCGATCATGACGATATTCCGGAACAGGCATTTTACATGGTCGGCGGCATAGAAGAGGTCATTGAGCGTGCCAAGGAAATGGCTGAAGAAGAGTAGCGATAAGGATATAACATGGCCGACAATATTAAATTAGAAGTGGTTACACCTGAAAAAGCCGTTGTCGATGAGGATGTCCAAATGGTCGTTGCCCCGGGTACCCTGGGTGAATTCGGTGTTCTGTCAGGGCATACGACATTTTTGACGACCCTAAAGGTAGGAATTGTCCGGTATACAGACGCAAACGGCAAAGAACAATTCGTTTTTGTCAGCGGGGGATTTACAGAGGCGCTCCCGGACAAGGTGACCGTGCTGGCCGAGTCAGCGGAACGACGACAGGATATCGACCTGGTACGTGCCAAAGATGCCTTGCAGCGTGCTGAGAAACGGTTGGCTGAGGATAGAGCCAAAGAAGAGATCGACATTGTCAGGGCAAAAGCAGCTCTGGAAAGAGCCGTGCAGCGTATCAAGCTGGCAGGATCCATCTAACATTGTCGGGAGGTGCCTCTCCGGCGTATTTTTGAGATTAGCAAAGCAATAGCAAAATCGAAAAGGGTGAACCTAATCAGGTTTGCCCTTTTTTACTATTTAGCTATAGGCCATAAGCTGTAACTCAACTTTCTGGGTTCAGCGAACACGAAATGAATAATAATATAGAAAAGGGGAACAACCAATTGAATGCAGATAACCGGGTAGAAAATGTCAGCATTATCATTCTGGCGGCCGGCCTGGGCACCCGTATGAAATCGAATATGGCAAAAGTACTGCACAAGATTATAGGGAAGCCCATGATATCTCATGTGCTCGTACCTGCCTGCGACGTTGCAGGAAAGAATGTAATTGTTGTGGTGGGTTACCAGGCTGATCGCGTCAAGGATGCATGTCTGAAGGTGAGTCCCGTATTCTTTGCATTTCAGAAAGAGCAGAGGGGGACCGGCCACGCGGTGTTGTGTGCCATGCCGGAGATTCCTGCGACGACAGAGAATATTATTATTTTATGTGGCGACGTCCCCTTGTTGAAAACCGAGACCATTCGGGCTTTGTTGGATGATCATATCAATGAAAACAGGGATTTGTCTCTGCTGGCCGTGAAACTTGAAGATCCGACCGGTTACGGAAGAGTCGTGATAAATGAAAACCGGGAGTTCACCCGGATAGTGGAGGAGGCTGATGCCACTGCTGCAGAAAAAAACATATCACTTGTAAATTCAGGCATATATTGTGTTTCAAAAGCCTTTCTTTCAGCGTCTTTGCAAAAAATTACCCCGGATAATGCCCAGGGAGAGTTTTATTTGACCGATATCATAGGGGTCGGTTATGCCATGGGTAAGCATATCGGGGTGCTCGTGGGTTCCAACCCGGAGGAGGTCTCAGGGGTTAACACATCTGCTGACTTGAAGGCGGTTGAAACACTCATGGGTGCCCGTTGTTAAAACACTTGACTTTCGTAATGGTCAAATATTATAATAACTTTCAATATATTTGAGGTGAGCTATTGGATAACGATACCATTTTAAAGCAATTTAACGAAATAGAAGATCGGGTTGAATCTTTGATATCACGCTGCAGTTCACTGGAGACGGCCAATTTGGAACTCACAGCAACAGTTGAAAACCTGGAAGCAACGCTTAAAGATAAAGAAACCGCGGAAAACCAGGACGGTGAAATACGGACTTTGATTCGATCCAAGATTGACAATCTATTGGAAAGGTTGGACGGAATAACAGAAGTTGAAAAATAGCAGTTGAAGCAAAGATGATCAAGGAAAGGTAATCACAATATCATTGGATGAGCTTGTAACGATAGAACTTTTCGGACACCCATTTACCTTCAAAGCTGAAAAAGATGTAGAAAAAGCGAAAGAAGTAGCTGATTTCCTTGTTCAGGAAGTCACAAAGGTTGAGAGCCAGATGTCTGACAAATCATCAACCATCAGCAAACAGGCCATCCTGATACTGACGGCCCTCAATATTGCAAATGAATATATGCAATGTAAACAACGGCATACGGATTTGTTAGAAACTGTTTCCGACCGGGCGTCGAACCTTTTAAATGAGTTGACTACGAATCAAACATAATAGGGTGTTAACAAGCATATTTTGATTAGATTGAAAAAGATACCATATGTCATCACATACCTCTCCAGGCTTTGCTGAGTGCAAAATGTTTTGAATATCTTCTGTATTCCAGCCGCGGATGAAAATGGCGCTGATGACACGGCCGGTTAAAAATTAGGGTGTTTCCCCTGCCGTGTTCGTGATTGGAAGACGTTCTTTGACCCAACACTTATTAAATGGGAGCTTTCACTTGTTTTGGTGTGCCGTTCTGCTATCGCAGAAAAGCCTAAAGAAACAACAGGGCGCCCACCTTTAGAATAAGGTTCAAAGACCTACCAACACGACACCGAGGTGGGGGTTCACCTTATATCGGTCTGCCGGACGAACCGTCAGTACGCCTATGTTTCGCATCTCTTTTGATCCATATTCATGCCTTGTTTCATAGAGATTTCCTGCATCAACCAATCTTCTCCAAAAAAATTGTTACACGATTCTATTCAGTATCGAAAACCTGATTTTCTGGGACCGTCGAAGATTCCGCTCCGCGGGAGTCAGATATAATTGGCTATACCGATGTCAATAATGGTTAAAATTCGAAGCACGAATTTCGATATTCGTATTTAGGATTTATTACAGCCGAATATATAAAATGATAA
>JAOZSO010000185.1:929-6694 GCA_029939655.1 Desulfobacterales bacterium | reverse complement strand
TAAACCCTTTCAACAACAGTATTGCTTCTACCTGAATTGAGCGTTTCAGATTTTAAGAATATGCCCATTCGAACTACCACTATCGGGGCTTATCCTAAGCCCGAGTACGTACCCATACCAGACTGGTTCCAGGAAAAAAGCACCATTGCTAAAGATCCTACAAAAGCCCTTGACAATTGTAACGATTGTTATGGCCCACAAGCCGAAGAATTACTGGACCGGGCTACCCGCGAGGTGGTCCTGGAGCAGGTGCAACTGGGTATTGATGTACCCAGCGACGGAGAAGTTCGCCGTGAGAACTACATCCATTACCACTGCCGGAATTTAGAGGGAATCGATTTTACCCGCCTGACCCGGAAAGGCATGCGCGACGGACAATGGATGGTTGCTGTGCCCACCATTACGGGTCCTATCAATGCCAGAGCAGGGTTTCTTGTCCGCGATTGGCAGGTGGCTCAAGCTATAACAAAAAAGCCGGTGAAAATTACCCTGCCAGGGCCCTTGACTATCATCGATTCAACCTACAATTCTTTTTACGAAGATGAGCGTAAACTTGCCACCGATTTGGCCACAGCCATAAACAATGAAGTTTGCAAATTAGCAGAGGCCGGCTGCCGCTGGATCCAGATCGATGAACCGATATTTGCCCGGGAACCGGATAAGGCCTTGGCTTTTGGCATTGAAAATTTAGAACGGTGCTTTTACGGTATACAGGCTAAAGTGAATCGGGCAATTCACATTTGCTGTGGCTATCCGGACCGTCTCGACAGTGACCAATACCAGAAAGCACCGTCACAAAATTACTTCCGTCTTGCACCAGCTTTGGACGAGGCGGCTTTAGATGTGATTTCAATTGAAGATGCCCACCGGCTCAACGACCTGTCTTTGCTTGAGATATTTAAACACCAAACCATCATTCTAGGGGTGATCGGAATAGCACGGTCCCGCATCGAATCCGTCGAAGAGATATCCTCTCGATTACGAAAGGCCATGAACCACATCGATAAAGAGCGCTTGATGGCCGCACCGGACTGTGGTTTAGGCATGCTCAGTAGAGAGCAAGTTAAGGCCAAACTTGCAAATATGGTTAAGGCAGCCCAGCTTGTGTAAGCATCATTCCAATTCCGGTAAATCCCTACCACTAAACAAAGAGTGAGGTTTGCGGGGACAACGTACTGTGCGAGAATTTTCAGACCAACCGGTTGATCGTAACGTGTCTGACCAATCAGCGCCACCCAAACCGCTGGGGTGGCTGGTTGGAAACGTTCACCACGCCAGGGGCTGGATTCTTCTTTCAGTATCGGCAGGCTTTGCCGGCGGATTGCTATTGATTCTCCAGGCTTCGTTATTATCCAAAATTATTCACGGTGCATTTATCGATGGTCTGTCACGAACCGTGATGAATCCACTTTTTCTGATGTTATGCGGTCTGATTGCCTTGCGCGCCGGCCTGGCGTGGGCAAGAGAGGTCTCGGGGTTTTATGCCGGTGCCGGTGTTCGCCGGGAAGTCCGCATGGCCCTGATGCACCATATCGGTGCCCTGGGACCTGTGCAGGCAGATCGTCCCCACAGTGGTGCCCTGTCCACCACCATTGTCGAGCAGGTGGAAGCGTTGCAGGCGTTCTACGCACATTATTTGCCCCAACTGGCCCTGGCCGCATCGATCCCGGCGGCCATCGCGGCCTTTGTGTTTCCCATCAGCTGGGCCGCGGGTGGGCTGCTCCTGCTGACGGCACCGCTGATACCGCTGTTTATGATTCTTATCGGTATGGGTGCTGAAAATATCAGCCAAAAACACTTTCAGGCTTTGTCCCGCATGAGTGCCCACTTTCTTGATATTCTTCAGGGACTCCCCACCCTCAAACTCATGGGTCACGGCCGGTCTGAGGAAAAAACCATTGCAAAGGTCTCCGACGAATACCGGCTGCGAACAATGAAAGTACTCCGGGTGGCTTTTTTATCCACAGCCGTGTTGGAACTGCTCAGTTCTTTATCCATTGCCCTCGTGGCCGTCTACCTGGGAACCACTTATCTTGGATATACCCATTTTGGATTGTACGGACAAATTCTAACCCTGAAACAGGGCTTGTTCATTCTACTGCTGGCGCCTGATTTTTATCTACCCCTGAGAGAACTTGGGATTCATTATCACGCCCGTGCGGAAGCCATGGGTGCGGCGCAAGAAATTCTAGACATTCTCTCCAGGCGTCCGTCAGCGACCTTCACCGGCGTTCGGCAATTGAAGACTTCCACCACACCCCTTACCGTGGACTGCCACAAGATCCACTTCGCCTATGACAACCGAAAAGAACGGGTGTTAACAGATGTCAGTATAGAATTGACGCCGGGAGAACACGTGGCATTAGTGGGAGAGAGCGGGGCTGGAAAAACCACGCTCCTGAACCTTTTACTGGGATTTATACAATCTGACAAGGGTGAAATCCGTGTCAATGGCCATCCCCTCTCGGAGTTGGCATTGGAAACCTGGCACCAGTCGCTGGCCTGGGTTGGGCAGCATCCCATGTTGTTCCATGATACCATTGCCGGCAATATCGGCATGGCCCTGCCGGGTGCAACGCAAACAGAGATCGAACAGGCCGCCCGTTCTGCCCGCGTACTTGATTTTGCGCGGCACCTTCCCAGGGGTCTCGACACGAAGGTGGGCGAACAAGGCTGGGGACTATCCCGGGGCCAGGCCCAGCGCGTGGCGATAGCGCGTGTGTTTCTAAAAGACGCGCCCATTCTGCTGCTGGATGAACCTACCGCCGGTCTGGATGTCGACACCGCACACGCGGTGATGCAGGCCATCGCATCCTTTTCAAAAGATCGAACGGTTCTGTTGCTCACCCATCGGTTGGATCAACTTCAAATTGCTCACCGAATCATCGTTATGGCCGGGGGAAGACTGGTGGATCAAGGCAGTTATGCAGAACTCATGAATCGTCAGGGTGTCTTTAGGGAAGCAATGAACGGTAAGCAATAAGCAGTTAGCGGTAAGCAAACTTAGAGCTTATTGCTTACCGCTGCATGTGACTAATTTTTCAGAAAGCGCTAAATTGCTTTAATGCTGGAAACTGAATGAATATCGAACGTCCAACATCGAATTTCGAATTTGAGAAGATGAAGAAACAGAAATAATTCGGTATTGGTTTTTTGTTTTCATTCGACATTGGACGTTCGATGTTCGATGTTGGACGTTCATCTTTTTAAAATAATCATAGTAAAGATTCAGTACAATGAAAAAATGCTCAAAAACCTAATACCCTTTATCCGCCAGTTCCGGCCGCACTGTCGTTGGATGGGGTTGGGCATTTTGTTGGGATGGTTGGCCGTCATGGCCTCGGTGGGACTTTTGGCTTTGTCGGGCTGGTTCATATCTGCTGCAGCCTTTGCCGGGTTGTCCCTGGGTACCGCTTATCTTTTCAACTTTTTTTTCCCCAGTATCGGTGTGCGGCTGTTTGCCTTCACCCGCACCCTGGCCAGATATGCCGAACGAATCGTGACCCACGATGCTACCTTCCGTATGCTGGCCACGCTCAGACTCTGGTTTTACCGGAAAATCGAACCATTGGCCCCTGCCCGCCTGATGCAATACCGCAGCACCGACATCCTGAACCGCATTGTGGCCGACATCGAAACCCTTGACAATCTGTATGTCAGAGTGCTTTCCCCCAGCGTGACGGCTTCATTGACCATCATTGCGGTGGTTCTTTTTCTGGCTGTTTTCGATATCTGGATTGCAGGAACCGCTCTCCTGTTTCTGCTGATATCCGGAATCGCTCTCCCCTTGGCAGCGGCCGGAGCCGGAGCCGACATGGGTCGGCAGTTGACCATTAGCACTGCCAAAATAAGAATACTGGCTGTTGAAGGTATCCAGGGCTTATCCGAGCTTATGGTTTTTGGTGCCTGGAAAAAGCAGGTGAATACGCTTGAGAAGGAGAGCGACGCATTGATCCACATCCAAGGCCAAATGAGTCATATCCGGGGTTTATCACTCGCTGGAGCTACCCTGTTGACAGGCATGGCAACACTGGCCTGTTTATACATCGGGGTTCACCAGGTTGGTCGAGGTATGCTGGACGGTGCCAACCTGGCGTTGGTCGGTTTTGCTGTATTGGCATCTTTCGAAGCACTTTCACCACTGCCCGCCGCCTATCAGTATCTCGGACAAACGAAAGAGGCCGCCGGGAGACTGCTCGAGCTTGTGGATGCACCCCCAGTCGTCCTCTTCCCGGACGTTTCAGGCGCTCCTATCGAACGCTACAATATTCACTTTAAAAATGTTAATTTCCACTATGGGAATTCCGACCCATGGGTTCTTGAAGGGGTTGACCTGCGCATAGAGCAGGGCCAACGCGTGGCCATTCTGGGTGAGACGGGTGCCGGCAAATCGACCCTTTTCAACCTACTGGTACGATTCTGGAATCCGGTAAAGGGAAGTATTCATGTCGGCGGCCATGATCTTAAAACCTTTGCCGAGTCAGATTTGCGGCGGACCATCGGAGTTGTTTCCCAGCAAGCCCATCTGTTTCATACCACCTTGCGTAAAAACCTTTTATTGGCCCGACCCGAGGCTGACGAAACAGCGTTGAAATCAGCGCTGGAAAAGGCACAACTGCTCGATTGGGTCGAAACACTTCCCCAGGGATTGGATAGCTGGATAGGGGAAGGTGGCAGCGGCCTCTCCGGCGGCCAGGCCCGTCGATTGAGTCTGGCCCGGATGTTTTTACAGGATGCCCCCATCTGGGTATTGGATGAACCCACCGAAGGGCTGGACCGGATTACAGAGCAGAAAATGATGCATGCGTTGTTCCAGGCGTCTCAGGCACACACCCTCTTGGTCATCACCCACCGAATCACAGATCTTGATCAATTCGACGATATCATTCTAATGGATCAGGGGCGGATTATTGCCCGGGGCAGGCATGACGCCCTGCTGAAAACCAGTCCGAGATATAAGGCGCTAATAGAAAGAGGGTGAGAGGAGTGGAGAACTTGAGGGGTGGAAAACCTGAGGGGTGGAGGTTTCAAGGGTCCGAGGATCGCTGAACGCGATCAGCAAAAGGCTCCCAACAACCTACAGCCTAAATCCAATGCCGCTAATTTTATGATTGTGCGGTTCTTCCAGAATACCAAGGGAAGGGGTTTGGAAAGACGATCATGGACCACATCTTATCTCGGATATCCCACTGCAATGCCATTCTGTATGCATCACCCGGAAAAGAAGGATTCTATCAAAAACACGGATTTCGGAAGATGAAAACGGGCATGGCGCACTTCAAGAAAAGTGCAGTAATGAGAGAAGGTGGATTCACGGAATGAACTGTTGCTTATCAGCACTGAGATGATATCTTCAATTTTATCTAACCGTCTTATCTCCATTAATCTGTAATCCGGGTTTTCAGCTTTAGCGTGAGACCCCAAATTAAATGGTAGATTGAAATTGGCTAGTTTTTGTCCTAATTAGGGATGTTAATAAGACGTCTATACAATATTAATGTTAACCTTAAATAAATCTCACAATTTAATAGCATAAGAGTGGAATAATCATGGCTATTTTTAGATGCAACAAATGCGGTCACATTCGAGAAGTTGGAAGTAATTATCTTGGGAAATCTGTTAAATGCCCAAAATGTGACCAGATTACACCCATCCACGATACTGTTTTATTCCTAAAAGCCTTAATTAAAAAATATATTGCCCTAAACAAAGAAATACAAAATCTACGACAATTATCCTCAGAAGATAGTTCAGCCAATGAAATA
>JAOZSO010000185.1:614-919 GCA_029939655.1 Desulfobacterales bacterium | reverse complement strand
TTATTAAAAGAACTTGATAAATTTAATAAAAATAGCATAGAACCAATTATACAATGGTTTGATCAACGAAAAATCCAAATTAATGTAAATCCAGATGCTGCTGATACTACAGGTTTTTTTGATGAGATAGCTCTGCTAATTGGTAATAATTTTAGTGTACTTAATTATGTGATTAGCCAAATTAAATATGTACAGAATAAAAACTACACAAATGTCAAGATAGAATTAGCGAAGAAAAGTCCTCAAGAAATCCAACAAATCGTATCCTTTTGTAAAGAACTACATGATTATTCATTCGTCGCTAG
>JAOZSO010000185.1:0-604 GCA_029939655.1 Desulfobacterales bacterium | reverse complement strand
TGCTAAATATTACTATCAAAAAAAGGATAAAGTAATTCGTATCACCCTACAAAAAGCGCCACAAATCAAAAGTTTTTTTAACGGCATATGGATGGAGTGGTTTACACTAATGAAGTTGTTAGAGTTTTTTAGTGAACAAAAAATTGCACCTGCGTGCACTAGAGGTTTAAAAATCACCTTCACTGAAGGCAATTCTAATGAGCTTGATTTATTCTGTTTAACGGAGAAAAATACTCCCATTTGCATAGAATGCAAATCAGGAGAATTTCGCCAAGATATTGATAAATATTTGTCATTACGGAAAAAGCTAAAAATCAATAAAAATCAGTTTGTTATTTGTGTGTTTGGTCTGAGTCAGGAACAAGCACAAGGTATGACGAGTATGTATGATTTAACATTTGTGAACGAAACATCACTAATACATCATCTCCAGACTGTCATATAATGCATCGTCACAACAATTAATTAGAAAATTAATGATTAACAAAGCATTCCAGTGACAGAAAAATATCGCCAGCTTTACGTTACAGATTTCTCCAATTATGTTGCAGTTATCAGGACTCTGAAAAATTAACGATGTGCGAAAATTATCACAGTTGAAGGT
>JAOZSO010000011.1:0-22772 GCA_029939655.1 Desulfobacterales bacterium | reverse complement strand
TTCCGTTGCCCATCGGAGATCAGCAAACCATATCGCAGCCCTTTATCGTTGCCGAAATGACCCAGGCGCTTCAACTGCGGCACCAGGACAGGGTGTTGGAAATAGGTACCGGATCCGGTTATCAGGCGGCGATTTTAGCCGAAATTGTGTTTCGGGTCTATACCATAGAAAGGCTCCACTCGCTTTTTATCAAAACCCGTCGCCTTTTTGATTCATTGCGCTATTACAATATTGTCACGCGATATTCCGATGGAACAACAGGGTGGAAAGATGAAAGCCCTTTTGATGCGATCATCGTGACGGCTGGGGCGCCAAACGTACCGAAAACACTCATAGACCAGCTTGCCATAGGGGGCCGGATGGTCGTTCCGGTGGGAGACCGTTATTCACAGGAATTAATCAAGATCACCAAAGACGAGAAGAGTGTGCATGAGACTAACCTTGGTGGATGTCGATTTGTCAAACTTGTGGGTGAGCATGGATGGAAAGGGTAACTTTATTTGGTTCTTCAATTATCCGGGTTAGGTTTCAATGGGGGTTATCAAAATATTCTCCAGTTACTCCGAAAAGAGGTTCCCATATTTTTTTTCATAAGGACATATCAAACCAAGCCTTGTCTTGTGCCCACCGGATTGATGATGAAATACGGCCGGTTGGTAGTAACATAAAGCAGTAGAAACATCATCAATCCGGCAGGGCACTACGCTAGTGATGCAGATTGATAATGATATGTCCTTATGAAAAAAAATATGGAAATCCCTGAAGCAGTATTATTACAGCTGCGTTATAAAAAGTATCAGGATAGATCAGTATGTTTAAAAAGCTTTACAAATGGGTGCTGAAATGGGCGGATACGCCTTATGGCAGTTGGGCTCTGTTCATACTTGCTTTCAGTGAATCATCGTTTTTTCCCATACCCCCGGATGTGCTTCTGATTGCCCTGGCGGTGGGCAAACCGGAAAAAGCATTGAAGTTTGCCCTGATATGCTCTGTCGGGTCGGTTCTTGGCGGCATTGTGGGCTATTTGATCGGCTGGCAGTTCATGGCGGTGGTGGGCCATAAGATCATCT
Organism: Desulfobacterales bacterium; assembly: GCA_029939655.1. GTDB lineage: Bacteria > Desulfobacterota > Desulfobacteria > Desulfobacterales > B30-G6 > B30-G6. The sequence continues at coordinate 21,702 of JAOZSO010000011.1, read as the reverse complement.
CTTTTTATGGACTCACGGAAAAAGTTGCCACCATGGCGTCTTTGTACAATCAATATGATGCCTGGGCAGTCGGGATCGCCGGTTTCACGCCGATTCCCTACAAGGTCTTCACCATAACAGCCGGTGCATTCAGGATCCATTTCCTCATATTTCTACTCGCATCGGCAGTTTCACGATCGGCAAGATTTTTTCTGGTGGGAGGGCTTATCTTTAAGTTTGGGCCTCGAATCCAGGGCTTTATCGACAAGTATTTTAATATACTGGCCGTTGCATTTACTGTTTTGCTGGTTGGTAGTTTCTTCCTGATCAAGGTCATGTTCTAATCTAACACAGCAGCAGAGTTGACAAAATGCTGATCGGCTCTGATGCAAGGCATTTCAGCCTGAAGCCGTAGTGTGCTACTGCGAAGGCTGAATAACACAGCAGCAGAGCTGATCAGTTAGCTACATTTGGAGAAACCACATGAATGACAGTTAAGACATCCCTCCTCATGTGACAGCACGCCACCACACTCCGGGCATCCGCCCATGAGAACAGCGCTTTCGGTTACTTTGGAATTGGTCAGATTTTTTAGGACCCGTGCCATGGCGTCCGGGCAAGATAAAACCATCTTACCATTCTGCCATGCCGGCGATGGACAGCGGATACCGGTGAGTTGCCTGATGATGGCATCCACGTTTACACCGGAGCGCAGTGCCAGCGATGCAAGACGGCCGGCTGCTTCTATCTGAGATGACGCACATCCACCGGTTTTTCCCATCTGGGCAAATACTTCACACATGCCTTTGGCATCTGAATTGATGGTGACATAGAGTTTCCCGCATCCGGTTTGGATCCGTTCGGTCATGCCGTGTGTTCGCAACGGTCTCGATCTTGGTGCGATGGTCGACTTGTCCTTTGAACCTGTCCCAATATTCAGAACCTGTTTGTCCCGACTGCCGTCGCGGTAAATAGTGACCCCTTTGCAGCCGAGTCGGTATGCTGAAAGATAAATTTCTTCCACCTTTTTATCGGTCGCTTCTGAGGGAAGGTTGACGGTTTTTGAAACGGCGTTGTCCGTGTGTTTCTGAAAAGCGGCTTGAACCCTGACATGCCATTCCGGTGAAATGTCGTGAGATGTTTTAAACAAATTTTTAATATGTTCCGGGACCTCGTCGATTTCCGCGAGAGTGCTGCCGGCGGCAATTTTATCAATTAGATTCTTGTGGAAAAACTTGCCGGCTTTCGCTGCCTTGATAAACAGCGGGTGCACGTCATGCAGTGTCTCACCATCCAGTACGCGACGCATTTGCACGATTGAAAAAACCGGCTCTATGCCGCTCGAAACGCCGGCGATGATACTGATGGTACCTGTGGGTGCGATTGTGGTTGTAGCGGCATTTCGCATATAAGGTGTGTTGGCGGTGTCATAGATACTGCCGGGATAGTTTTTGAAATTGCCCCGTTTTTCAGCCAATGAAGCGGAGGCAATTTTCGATTCGCGGGAGATAAACGCCATAATGGACTCACCCTGCGATATGGCGTCCTCGGAATCATAGGAGATTCCCAGTTTTAGTAATAAATCGGCAAAGCCCATGACACCCAACCCGATTTTTCGGTTGGCTTTGCTCATGGATTCAATTTGGGGCAGGGGATACCTGTTCATTTCGATGACGTTGTCCAGAAAGTGTACGGCATCATGGACCGTTCTTTTCAGCCGATTCACGTTGAGGCTGTTTTTCGTCACCATTTGGGAAAGATTGATAGACCCCAGTGTACAGGATTCATATGGTAGTAACGGTTGTTCACCGCATGGATTTGTCGCCTCGATGTCCCCAATCTGCTTTGTTGGGTTGTCATCATTGATTTTATCGATAAAAATAATGCCCGGTTCCCCGGTTTTCCAGGCGGAGCGAACGATCATATCGAAGATTTTCCTTGCGGAAACACGTTGGACCGTCTTGTCGGTACGCGGGTTGATCAGGTCGAAGTCGGACTTGGCCTCCAGAGCGTCCATGAATTGTTTTGTCAGTCCCACCGATATGTTAAAATTGTTCAAACGGGTCAAGTCATTCTTGGTTTCGATAAATGCTTCAATATCGGGGTGATCGACTCGTAGGACGCCCATATTAGCACCCCGTCGCGTGCCACCCTGCTTGACGGTTTCTGTCGCGATATCGAACACGGTCATAAAAGAGAGGGGGCCGCTCGAAATACCTGCCGTAGAAAGAACCACATCTTTGGCAGGTCTGATTTTTGAAAAAGAGAATCCTGTCCCACCGCCACTCTTATGAATCATGGCTGTGTTTTTGACGGTTTCAAAAATAGATTCCATGGAATCTTCTATGGGAAGTACAAAGCACGCCGCCAGCTGTCCAAGCCGCCTGCCCGCATTCATCATGGTGGGCGAATTGGGTAAAAACCACAGGTTCCCAAGGAGTTTTTGAAATTGTATTTCCGTTTTTTTAAAATCGGCATCAGGGTCAAACAGTCTGTCTGCTTCGGCCACGCTTCTGGCGACCCGTTGAAACATGTTTTCCGGTGATTCAATGGCCTTGCCGCTATCGTCTTTTTTCAGATAGCGCTTTTCCAGAACCACCTGTGCATTTTTTGATATGGATATTTTCATATTATTTCCCTTGGACAGTTTTTTCAGCATATTTTTTTTGTAGTTTTTTATTGACGATCGGCGGTACCATGTCGTTGATGTCACCGCCGAATTGAGCGGCTTCCTTGATAATCGACGAGCTGGTGAATATCCAGCGTAGGCCGGTCATCAGGAATACGGTTTGAATCTCGCGTCTCAGTCGCCGGTTCATCAAGGCCAACTGGAACTCATATTCAAAGTCAGAAACAGCTCGCATACCCCGTAAAATGGCGTGGGCTTTTTGCTTGTGGGCGTAGTCCACCAGGAGTCCGTCGAAGGTATCGAATTCGACGTTGGTAAATTTTTTCATGCTGATCTGCAGCATTTCCATACGTTCTTCTACGGAAAAAAAAGATTCTTTTGATGGATTCAACAAAATAGCCACGATGATTTTATCGAAGATGGAAAGCCCTCTTTCAACGATATCGAGGTGGCCGTTGGTAATTGGATCGAAAGAGCCTGGATAGATTGCAATTTTTCTCATTCGTTTTCAGCCTCCATTATGAATCAATTATAATAACAAGTTGTTAGACGATGTATCCCTTCACCAAAAAAAAACAAATTATACCATATAACTCAAAAAAGAGACAAGGGTTTTTCCATACTTTCTCTGGTCCAAGAGTTCAAAGTCGGCTAAAGGCATGGGAAGTTCATCGGCCTCGCCATGCTCCAGGACAAGGCATGCTCCCGGTGTCATGGCCTGACTTTTTTTCAGATGCGTTAAAGCCGTCAGTGCCATGCCTCTGTGGTATGGCGGATCCAGGAAGATTAGATGATACTGGAGGCCATGTGCTTGCAGACAGTTCAGGTTACGCTCAATATCCCATGGAATAACCCGGGCACGTTCTTCGAGACAACACGAACGCAGATTCTTTTCCAGCAGTAAAACAGCGGCAGGTGCCACGTCGATGAAGGTGGCCATGTCGGCGCCCCTGCTCAGTGCCTCTATTCCTAACGCCCCGCTGCCGGCAAATAAATCCAAAACAACTGCACCACGGACACGATCAGATAGAATGTTGAATATGGCTTCTCTCGTTCGATCGGAGGTGGGGCGAATGCCTTTACCATGAAAGGGGTGGAGTTTTTTTCCTCTTAGGGTACCGCTGATGATTCTCAAGGTTTTACTTGTCTCCAGCCGACTCCAGGCATTGGCCTGATGCGTTTAATGAGTTTGTACAGATAGAATGGAAAAGCCAGTTTAATAATTATAGATCAACATATTATATTTTCAAGCTATTAGTTCAACCTAAGTTGAGCGGCAGCGCCTGTTGAACCGCAGAAACGATGTTTTGGATTGTTTATAATATGCAAAATTAAAGAAAATCAGTTTTGGACAACACTCGGCTATAATAACTTATTGATATGTTATGCCATATAAGCTAAGATGTCCCATGTTGAACGTTATAACTCAACTTTCTGGATTCAGCGAACGCGAAATGAATAATCCCCTATCGCTTTGCGAACTCGCCGCAAGGGCTCCTAACATCAGCGCCGGCCATAAGATTAAACAGGTATGGCTGCCAAATGGCCGGGTTTTCATATTGGATTTTCATTGTCATGCGCTGATGTAAGGAGCCCTAAGCGGCTCAAGCAGCGCAAATCGCCAGGGGATCACCCATTTCGCTCTATTGATGATGAAGAAAGTTGAGTTATAACATGAAATATTCGGGTTAAGGGGGTCGAGTGCTCGCCAAGGTTTTAAGTAGTGCCGTTATCGGTATCGATGCATATCTGGTAGAAGTCGAGGTGGATATTACCAGGGGGCTGCCAACCTTTACCACTGTTGGACTGCCGGAAGCCGCAGTAAAAGAAAGCAAGGAACGTGTCAAGTCTGCCATCAGCAACTCAGGTTATACCTTTCCCGACGATAGAATTACCGTCAATTTAGCCCCTGCAAATATCAAGAAAGAAGGTACCGGTTTTGACCTGCCCATCGCGTTGGGAATCATGGCTGCTGAAAAACTGATTCCCCAGGTGCGTGTCAGCGACTATACCATTATGGGCGAACTTTCACTGGATGGGCGCATCAAACCGGTGAACGGAAGCCTTCCCATGGCAATCGCTGCCAAAAAAGCGGGGTGTCAGGGTATTATTGTACCCTACGACAACGGACGCGAGGCGTCTGTTGTCAATGCAATCAATGTCTATCCGGTCAAAACACTTTCACAGGTGGTTGATTTCCTGCGTGGTCTTGAGCGGATTGAGGCCATGGCGGCAAACCTGAAGGATCTTTTTGACACCCAAAACCGGCATGAAAAGGATTTTGCCGATGTCATGGGGCAGGAACATGTGAAAAGAGCCATGGAAATCGCTGCGGCAGGCGGACATAATCTCATAATGGTCGGAGCTCCTGGTTCGGGGAAAACCATGATAGCCAAACGCTTGCCGACTATTCTGCCTCCCTTGACATTCGAGGAAGCTATCGAGACTACCAAGATTTTCAGTGTCATTGGACGGCTTGAAAAAGGACAGGCCTTGATTACGAGGAGACCCTTTCGATCCCCTCACCACACGATTTCGGATGCCGGCTTGATAGGTGGTGGCCACATCCCCAGGCCCGGCGAGGTGAGCCTGGCTCATAACGGTGTTCTTTTTCTGGATGAGTTGTCTGAATATAAAAAACATGTTCTGGAAGTACTCAGGCAGCCTCTGGAGGATTTAAAGGTTACTATTTCTCGTGCGGCCTCGACCATCACCTACCCATCCAGTTTCATGCTGGTGGCGGCCATGAACCCTTGCCCCTGCGGCTATTTTTCCGATCCGAAGCATGAATGTCGGTGCACATCTCACCAGATTCACCGATATCGTTCAAAAATTTCAGGACCCCTGCTGGACCGGATCGATATTCATGTCGAGGTGCCGGCTGTGCCATACAATGCCCTGAAGGGGGTTGGAAAATCTGAACCTTCAGCGTGTATCAGGGACCGGGTGGCGGCCGCCCGGAGGATTCAAGCCGGGCGATTCAGCCGTACAAAAATTTATTGTAATGCCCAGATGAGCAGCCGACAGATCAAACGCTACTGCAATATCGACGAGGCAAGCCATCGTTTACTCGAAATCGCTATCGACAAACTGGGACTTTCAGCACGTGCCCATAACCGGATATTAAAGATTGCCCGAACCATCGCGGATCTCGAAGCAAGGCCGGAGCTGTCGGAGCGTTATATCGCAGAAGCGGTGCAATACCGAAACCTGGATCGGGGCAAATATGCACGTTGACCCGAAAAACGATACAAAAACTATTTTTAGCAGGAGCGCGGAAGGCACTCCGGTTGAAAACGTCAGTTTAAACCCAACGCCTTGTATGTATGAGTTTGCTGCACATATTTATGATCTTGATGGGGTTATAACGTCTACAGAAAAGTTACACTTTGAAGGTTGGAAGGAAACATTTGACAAGCTGATAACTTCTCTTCAGGAAAGCGATTTGCTCCCCCAAGGCGCCCCGGAGCAATTTAAGGCAAAACATTATCTGGCGTATGTGGATGGCAAACCTCGATATGATGGTGTTCGCTCTTTTATCGACGCTTTGGGGGCCGGCGATGATTGCCTTGTCTCTAAAGTAGCTGGAAAAGTGCTGGATAAACTGCCTGAGAATAGGCGCTTTTCGGCTTTTATTCAATTCATGACCTCAAGAATAAAAGAGAATACATCCCCGCTGTCTCAAACAATAACACCAGGCGAGTTGGATTCACTGACAGAGCAACATGTTGATGCTCCGGAAAAGCTTGCCGAGTTATTCGATCAGTGTGCTTTGAATGCGACTCATCTTGATATGTTGTTAAAAATTCTTGCAAAAAGACCTGCAGCACTGGGCTCTATAATTGTTCGTAAGGTCGGGGATATTAAAGATACCTGGATCAATGACAGGCTGAATGATGAATCCATTGAAATAGTCAAGTTTCAGCATACCGTGGATATGATTAAAGAGGCAAAAAAAAATGGTGTTAAAGTTGCGATTGCTTCTTCAAGCAAAAATGCCAAAAAAATTCTTAAGAAGGCACAGTTGTTTGATTTATTCGATGAGCATTTAATAATTGATGGCATTGTACGGGAAGAAATGGGGCTGAACGGGAAACCGGCACCTGATATTTTTGTGGAAGCGGCAAAAAGAATGGGAGTGGCTGTTCATAGAGCAATCGTTTTTGAAGATGCAAATTCAGGGGTCGAAGCAGGTAAGAAGGGTAATTTTGGCCTGGTTGTTGGACTTGCTCGTGCAGGGAACCAACAAGAGTTAAGAAAATATGGAGCTGATATCGTATTAGCAGATATAGGGGATATGCAGAACCCTCTCCAGGAAATGAATAGCTGGTACAAAGAAAAACTTCAAGAGACTTGCAAGAGGTTGACATATATTGGGACTCCTATGGAAAGGGATCCGGAGGCGGATCCGGAGATATTGAAAGCCGGATTCAGGGCTGAGCAAGCGCTGCAGGCTGTTGGAAATGGCTATTTCTGCACAAGGGGGGCAGATTATGAAGAAAGGCAAGGGCCGGATTCCTGGGGCTATGCCGGAACCTATTTCTCTACTGTTCGCAATACTCGGAAATCTGTTATTGAAGGGCAACCGGTTTATAATGAAGATTTGGTAAACGGCATAAACTGGCTTCCGGTCACCTTTAAAATTGATGATGGTGACTGGTTTCAACCGCATGAGACAGAACTTCTGAGCTATGAAAAGGATCTTGATTTCAGAACAGGCTCTTTTACCCGAACGCTGAGTTTTCGTAGTCAGGATGGAAAGGAAACGGAAGTAGTTGCACGGCATTGTGTAAGTATGGCCGACAAGTACTTGGCTGCCGTCGAATATAGTGTAACTCCGATTAATTATTCGGGTGTGATCACTGTCAAGGCAGGTCTGCATGCTGATCATATTAATGATGGCGTTGCGCGCTATGCCAAACTTGATCAGCAACATTTGAAGGGAATAGCAGAAGGTGGAGAGGATAATGGGACCTCTTTTTTAAGGGTACAAACGTGTCCATCACACGTGCCTGGAAAAGACCTGAAACCAGTAGAAATTACAGCAGCAGCGCGAATTGTTGCTGAGCTGGAAGGAAAAACACTAAAATCAGCTTTTGAAATTTCAAAAGCTGATCGCCGCGTGGATATGTCTTTTAGTCAGAAAGTGGGACAGGGGCAGATGCTTACAGTGCACAAGATGGTAGGCCTGCACACCCATAAGAACAGTATTGGGAAGGGAGGCACTCCGGATAAGGCTCATAACACAGTTGCTAATATTGCTTCATTTTCCGAAGTGCTTGAACCCTCTGCAGTTAAATGGGCCGAGATCTGGGATAAAGCTGGTGTAGAAATCGTGGGGGATCGGCTGGGACAGCAAGCATTAAATCTCGCTACATATCATCTCTTTGTTATGGGTTCTGAACACAACGATGGCGGCATTGGCCCGCGAGGCCTTACCGGAGAAACTTACCGCGGTCATGAGTTCTGGGATGACATTTTGTATTATCCTGGGATTTCCTTGCAAAGTCCCCTGGTAACCAGGTCTCTTCTGGGACATCGTTACAATGGGCTTAAAGAGGCCAGAAAGGCTGCCCATGAATACACGTTTCAGGGTGCCATGTATCCCTGGCAGGCGGGTATTGAAGGAGATGAACAGACTCAGGTGACTCGTTTCAATCCGGTTTCCGGGAAATGGGATCCAGATAATAGCTGTCGCCAGCGACATGTATCTCTGGCAATTGCGTATAATGTGCTTGATTTTCTGGAGACTACCGGCGACGTCCAGTTCAGAGGCATGGGTACGGAAATGGTTCTTGATATCTGCCGATTTTTCACCAGCATGTGCGAACTGGATTCCGCAACCGGCAAATATTCAATTGACGGCGTTATGGGACCCAATGAGTTCCATGAGGGTATGGAGAAAAGGGGTGTTAAGGATAATTCCTATACAAATATAATGCTTGCCTGGACTTTGGAAAAAGCTGAATATCTTGTGGCTGAGCTTAAGGTCTCCGGCCCTGCTGAACTTGAGGAGGCGTACCGCAATATAGGGGTTACAGCGGGAGAGATGGAGAAAGCGTATGATCATTGGCGGGAGATTCGTCAAAATCTTTCACTTGATCTCAATGAAGAAGGCGTAATTGCCAATCACTCCGAATGGTTTAACCTGAAGGGTCCGGATGAAGTTAAGGGCCTGAAAGTCTTACTGGATGGTAAAGAACAAGAGCTGTATTCGGTAGTATACAATTCCGGGAGAGCTGATCGTCGCATTAGGGCTGCGGGTATGGACCCTGATGATTATCAGATACAAAAGCAAGCTGACACGCTGATGGCTTATTACAATCTGGGACCTGATGAAATAAAGCGGGTTGTAAAGATGATGGGATATGCGTTGCCAAAGGATCATCTGCTGAAGAATCTTAACCATCATTTGCCGCGCACGTCACATGGTTCTACGCTGAGTTATATTACACATGCGATGGTGCTGGCTAACGCCGGCAGAACTGCAGATAGCTGGCGCTTCTACAGACAGGCTCTTGTCAGTGATTTGTCGGATATACAGGGGGGTACAACCGCTGAGGGTATTCACCTTGGCGTAATGGGTGGTTGTTTGAAAGGTGTTGTCACTAACTTTGCAGGTTTCAACTGGCACGGGGACAAACTTTCCATCAATCCTGATTTACCGGAAGAATGGAAATCTCTCAAGTTCAGCGTACTCATCAGAGGAGATCGTTACCACTTTGAAGCCAGCGGGGAAGATCTTAGACTAAGGGTTAAACAGGAAGATCGTACTATACCAGGAAAAGAAAATTTGGTTATTGTGGTACAGGGTCGCCCAGTGACTGTAGATTATGATGTGGCGTATACGTATAAACGGTGACATTCCAGTCCTCGGAAATCTTGTGTGTTACATGGATCCAGAGAGATCTTACCGCATTACACTCTCTTTCAAGGACTTTCAGCCTGTGTTCATTAAGTTCTTCCTTTCCTCTTTCCTTTTGAGCATTAAGATTAAATTTCTTTTCATTCATGGCAATGATACGTGTCGCTTTAGATTCGTCGGTCTTGATTTTTCCGATTAATGCAGCGTAGAGACCATCAAAAATAAGTACCTTTTTATCTGCCATATTTAGGGTGATTTCCTTAATTGGGCGAGATCCGTCTTCGTTGATAATGACAATTGGAACAGTGACCGGCCTGTCTTGCTCAAAACAAGACATGACTTCTTCAATTTTAGGTCTGTTCATTTCATTTAATCCGACGTTGTTATCGTAATCTTCCGCTCTCTTTTTTTCACGTTCTTCAGGGGTTGTTACGTACGCATTGTCAAACGACCATTCAACCGTTGAAACCCCCTGCCCTTTCAGAATCTCCCTTACGAGGTAGGCAATCTCGCTTTTTCCTGTTCCGGATTCTCCCCCAGCGGCAAATATTACTTTACCGGTAGTCTTCAGAGCTTCAAGAATTACGGGAACAAGCCAATTGGCTGCTTTATCGTGTCCGGGTATAATTCTTAGTTTATCCATTGAGACAGGATCGATTACCCATCTTACCTGTTCATTCCGGCTGTTACTCTCATTATCACTTTTTGTGGTATTGCTCATGTCAACCTTCCTTTTAGAATTAACCCCAAATACCATATTGCCTATAAAAACAAGCTAATAATAATGATATTCGTTGGTTAAGTCAATGTAGTTCTATATATTATCAGAATTTAATTTTATGCTTGGGTTAATGAAATAGATTGAAAACGAAGGCCTATGGTGTATATACAACAGAATAGCTCATTAGAATTGACGTTTTCAGAGCTGGTTAATGGGTATTAATCATCAAGCACTCGGGCAAACAGGACCCGGTTTTGCCGGAACCGTCCGTAAAAAGCTTGATGAAACGTGGAACCCGATTTTACTGTGAGGCGTTATGTCGAGAACCCCTATAGAAACGTACGAAACCATGCAATTAGACCGTTCCGCGGTCGCGAAACAAATACGTAGTATTACGCCAAAAAAAGCCTGCTTTGTTGTCATGGCCGGAATGGACGTCGGCAGGGTCATCGCCCTGGATGAACCGGTAATCACCATAGGCCGGGACGCTCAGTGCGCAGTAGTACTGCAGGATGATGGGGTGTCCCGATTTCACGTGGAGGTGCGGCGTGAAACTGCAGATAGTGTTATTATTCGCGATTTGGGCAGCACCAACGGTACGTTCATTGGTGGCGAACGGATCGCCGAAGCCAAACTGCATGATGGCACCAAAGTATTGATTGGTCGCCGCACAATACTCAATTTTACCTTTCTAGACGAACTCGAATATAATTTTCAACAGCAGATGTATGAAATCTCTACGAGGGATGGACTGACCGGTGTTTACAATCGCAGGTATTTCTCCCAGAGAATAATCACGGATTTGTCATTTGCCCGGCGCCATCAGATACCGTGCACATTAGTCATTCTCGATATCGACCATTTTAAGAAAGTAAACGACACACACGGCCATCGCACCGGTGATCAGGTACTGATCGCCGTGACCGAAGCCATGGGTAATGTGATTCGCAAAGAAGATATCCTCGCCCGGTACGGCGGAGAAGAATTTGTTGTCATCGCTCAGGGCACCGATTTGGTAAACGGCAAAGTTCTTGGCAAGCGCATCCAACTCTGTGTGGCCGAGCAAAGAATTCCCGCGCTGGATGACCCGAACATGGTTGTCAAGGTTACTGTAAGCGTCGGTGTCGCCACCGTTCCAAGCGATGCATCCGTCGGGGCCGATGTACTGATCTCCGCTGCAGATACCAATCTTTATCGCGCCAAGAGCCTCGGACGAAATCAAGTAGTGACATCCCCTGTCTTTCCTATGCCAGATAAGTAATAACAAAAGACAGCCCAACTTTCAGACATACACCGTATATAAAGAAGACCCGATCCAGCCACTCGAGAAGTTATTGCAGTGCATAGATGTACATCGGCAGATAAAGCTGCTGGTGAAAGATGATAAGGGGGGTACCCAATTGAATTTTACCCATATGACCAAAGCCCATATCAAGAATCTTTCCAAGTTTATTGAATCCGAGCGTATTTCCACCGGAACATCCGTACTGGAGCTGCATGCCAGGGATCAGTCCCAGCACGCGCCTGTTCGTCCCGAGGTCGTTATCTGGCCGGAGGACCGGGATGAAGTGGCAGCTGTCATGGCTTACGCCAATGAACACCGTATCCCCATCGTTGGATGGGGGTCCGGTTCAAGCTTAGAGGGGAATCCGATCCCGGTTCAAAAAGGCATTGTACTCGATTTCTCTCATATGAATAAGATTCTGGCTGTAAAAACAGAAGATTTTCAGGTGGATGTTGAGCCGGGTCTTGTGTATCAGGACCTGAATGAACACCTAAGATATTCAGGCCTTTTTTTCCCGCCGGATCCCGGGGCCAGGGCCACTGTCGGCGGTATGATTGCCAACAACGCCAGCGGTACACGGACGGTCCATTATGGTTCAACCAAGGATTATGTTCTTAAATTAACCATTGTTTTGGCCAACGGTGAAATCATCGAGACCGGGTCACGGTCCGCAAAATCCTCATCAGGATACGACCTACTGCACCTGTTTGTCGGCTCCGAGGGGACTCTCGGTATTGTGGTACAGGCAACCCTTCGCCTGGTTGGCTTGCCGGAGGAATACGCTGCGGCAATTGTAACGTTTCCTTCTATACAAACGGCCAGCGAGGCGGTGGTGGAAATCGTGCGATCCGGGCTCGACCCGGCAGCGCTGGAGTTGCTGGACCCCGCCTGCATCAGGCTCTTCAATCAGGAAAAGCATCTCGGACTCAAGGAAGCCCCCACTCTGTTTGTCGAGTTTCACGGACCTTCCATGTCTTATCTTGTGGAGATTCTGGACATGGTGGAAGAAATCTGCGGGGATGCAGGTCATCTTGCTTTTCAAAGAGGTTTGGGCAGGGAAGAACGCAACCGGTTTTTCGAGGCCCGGCATGAACTGGGAGAAATGGTGATCAGGGCGCATCCGGACTGTGGTACCCAGATCATCGATGTAGCGGTTCCCATGACAGCCTATTCAGATATCATTACCAGTGCTAGCTTGGCTGCTAATAAAGCGGGTATCCCAGGGTATGCCTTCAGCCACGCCGGAGACGGCAACCTGCATTTGAACCTGGCCGGCAGGAAAAATAATCCGGAAGATTGGAAACTGATTGAAGAAATCAGTCAGGAACTGGTTTCCAAGGCACTTTCTTATGGCGGCACGGCAACCGGTGAGCACGGTGTCGGCATTGGCAAGAAAGCATATATGGCGGCAGAACATGGAAAAAGCCTCGATTGGATGAAACAGATCAAGGCGTTGTTCGACCCCCATGGTATTCTCAATCCAGGTAAAATATTTCCCTAAATTTGAATTTGTCGCGCTTTCAGCGCGACAAATTCAAATTGTATTAAGATTTTTACAAGATCGATATTTAAGCTATTACAAGACAAGAAAAACGTACTTTCCCTAAGTTTTTCGGGACCGATGATGTCGGACCCCTATACACCCCAGTCTGAGTTGACATTTCTTTAAAAACACTTACATTATCCTGAGTTTAGCGCCGAATAAACGTCTGACTGCTCCGCAACAGCTTAACTAATTCGCCTGAAGCCGGCAGGCAGTTTTTAAAAAAAGCGACAACGTCGCGTTTCATAAATTCGTGCAACGAATTTATTTGGGGATATAAAATGGCTATTGAAACCAAAGAGCAGGTGTTGGAAAAAATAATGGCGCAGGACAAGCCGGTCTGCCCCAAATGCGGCGAAACCATGAACCTGTGGGAAGTGCCACCCATCAATTTCAGTGATGGTCTTGGATGGGGTACGCCGTACCTTTATATTTGTTTCAATGACGATTGTCCTTCCTATTGTAAAGGCTGGGATAACCTGAAAGAGAACTACAACCAGGCCGCATCATACCGGCAGATAAACTATCCAGGGACCGACCAGTTTGAGTTCATGCCGGTTTTCAGCCCCATGGGAGCTCAGGGACAGATCATTGATGACCAGGTATTACTCCAGGAAGAAATGCTCAAAGAGGCCACCAAAAAGGGATTTTCAATCCTGGCACAGTGTTATGTGGACAAAGATACACCCACGGTGTTGCGTATACTTCTCGATCCCACAGAACCTGCGCGGGTACGATTGAAAGCTGCTGAAATGATCGGAGACATCGGAGATCTGGAGGCCATAGAGCCCCTGCGAAACATGAAGGTAGGCAACGATCTGGTGGAAAAGCAATTGGCGGAATCGGTGAAACAGATCCACGAGCGTTTTTTTACACGGGAGTGTCCTTTCTGTGCCGAGATCATAAAAAAGCGAGCTAAGGTTTGTAAGCATTGTGGAAAAGATGTTGCCGGGCAATAAAATAAAGGGTTCAAGGGTTCGAGGGTGATACAAGGGTTGGAGGGTGGCTAATAGCTGTCAGCGAAAGAGCACCTAACAGCCTACAGCCTAAACTGCTAAAAGGCTATAATAAGGGTTCGAGGGTGATACGAGGGTTGGAGGGTGGCCGACAGCTGTGAGTTGACCACAGCATCCCAGCCTCCAAGCATCCTCGCTTCCCAGCAGACAAGGGGTTGGCATCCGTTGATCAGTCATCAATCAATAAAGAAGTACCCGTCATTTCAGCCGGCTGAGCCAGTTCCATGACCTCCAGGATGGTGGGGGCAATGTCACACAGCGCACCATCTTTTAGTGCTGAACGGGTGCGTGTCTCATCTACGAGAATACATCTCACCCGGCCCACGGTGTGGGCGGTGTAAGGGTTGCCTTCTTCATCGATCATCTTCTCCGCATTTCCGTGATCCGCTGTAACAATGGCCGCCCATTGTTTCTCAAGAAGCTTATCCATAATTTTTTCAACGCAGAAATCGATTGTTTCACAAGCCTTTATGGCGGCCGGCATAATGCCGGAGTGTCCGACCATGTCCATGTTGGCAAAATTGAGTACGATCAAATCGTAGGTGTCTGAGGCAATTCGATGGATGACTTCCTGCGTCACTTCAAGCGCGCTCATTTCGGGCTTTTGATCATAGGTCGAAACATTGCGAGGTGAGGGTATAAGACAACGATCCTCCCCCTCAAACGGCTCTTCCCGGCCACCATTAAAAAAGTAGGTGACATGTGCGTATTTTTCTGTTTCTGCAATTCTGAGCTGTCGCAGGCCATTGCTGCTGATAATCTCGCCCAGGATATTCACCATGTAAACCGGCTCAAATGCGATGGGCAGTGAAAAGCCTTCATCAAAGAGGGTCATGCAAGTATAACCGCACAGATCCGGCATGGGATTCCGCTCAAATTCATTGAAAGCCTTGTCCGTAAACGCTCTGGTAATTTCTCTGGCGCGATCGGCACGAAAATTGAAAAAGAGAATGCCATCGCCATCTTTTACCGTTCCCCGGGGTGTACCATCTTCTTTGACCATCACGATGGGATTGACAAATTCATCGGTTTCCTTTTTTTCGTAGGCGCTGTTTATGGCGGCTATGGGATCGATCTCCTGAACGCCTTGCCCACGGGTATAGAGGCGAAACGCCTTTTCAATTCGGTCCCATCGCTTGTCTCTGTCCATGGCATAAAAGCGGCCGCAGATGGACGCAATGGCACCAAATCCGGATGCCTGGATATGGGACTGCAATGCCGAAAGGTATTTGACACCGTTGGTGGGGGGGGTATCTCTTCCATCAAGGATGGCGTGAACGACCACCTGGCTCAATTGCTTGCGGCGGGCCATATCTAAAAGAGCGAAAAGGTGGGCCAATTGGCTGTGGACACCACCGTCGGAAACGAGCCCCATGAGATGAAGTTTCGAGCGATTTTTCTTGACCTTTTCCATCAGCCGGCTGATGGCCTTGTTCTCAAAAAAGCTGCCATCTTCAATGGCCTTGTCGATTCGTATAAGATTCTGATGAACAACCCGGCCGGCGCCGATATTCAAATGGCCTACTTCAGAATTTCCCATGATCTTATCCGGCAGACCCACGGCATTTCCGAATGTCAGCAGTTGTGAGCAGGGGTATTGCTTTTGAATTTTATCCAGGAAGGGCGTTTCAGCTTGTGCGACGGCATTCCCATGCCTGTCTTCCCGTGCTCCCCATCCATCCAAAATGAACAACATGCAGCGCTTGTGATGTTTCATTGACTACTCCATCGAAAGTTGTTTTGCATCGATCCAAAGGCCTTCCAAATCATAAAAGTCTCGTAAGGACTCATAAAAAATATGGATAATGACGTCACCGTAATCCATTAAAACCCAGTGCCCTTCTTTCTTCCCTTCGATATTTATTGGTTTTTTACCTATTTTTTTTAAATCCCGTTGAACAAAATCGGCGATGGCGGTTACCTGGCGATTCGACCTTCCCGAGCAGACAATAAATACATCTGCATAGGACGTCAACTTCTGTACATCCAGAATGACGACCTGGATGGCCTTTCTACCCAATACAGCATCGACAAATGGTTTGATCGCCGGATTCAATGACATGCTATCGATGTCCGTCATGAGTAGATTCCTCGCTTGTAGATATAATTTTCAACGCTTTCGGGGACCAGAAACCGAATCGATTGTTTACGTTTGATCAGTTTCCGAATCTTTGTGCCGGAAATATCCAGCATGCTGATATTGAATCGATACACAGGCTGATGTCGATGGTGACGATAACAGCCATCCTTTGCCGAGAATTGATAGGATTCCGAAATCTTTTCTTGAATAAACGCGGTCATGTTTTCCCACTCGAGACTGTGCGGTCGGCCATCTGGAAGCGGCCGTGTCATGATGATCATGGGAAGTATCCGGAACAGTTGTTTAAATGATTTCCACGTATCGATTTCTAGAAACGCATCGATCCCCATTACGAGAAAAAGTTTCACATTGGCGTTTAGGTTCTTTTTGAAGTGTTTGACGGTATCGATGGTATAGGAGAGACCGGGACGCTTCAACTCGACATCGGATAGAATGAATTCCGGGTTGTCTGTTACGGCAAGCCGTGTCATTTCAAGGCGGTCCACAATCGAAACCACACCTTTGATGTTTTTGTGGGGCGGAAGCGCCGAAGGTATGAAGTACAGATTTTCCAGATCAAAACCCTCGCACACCTCCCTTGCAGCACGCAGGTGGCCATAGTGTACGGGGTTAAATGTTCCGCCAAACAACCCGATCCGCATGGGTCAGCTCCTTTCCAGTCGGTTCAGGATGCGTGATAGCAGGGTATCAATGTCCGTGCCCGCCAGTGCGGATATCGACACCACTTCGATATCTCCAATCGCTTCCCTAAAACGCCTGGCTTTTTCTTCGGATCCATCCGTATCCATCTTGTTCAACACCAGCAACTGCTTCCTGTTGGACAGTTTCCGGCTGTGTTTTTCGAGTTCATGATTGACTGTGACGTATGCCGACAGGATATTATCCGGTTCAAGTGTCGAAACATCGATCAGGTGTACCAGTATCCGTGTTCGCTCGATATGACGCAAAAACTGGGTTCCCAGGCCGGCTCCTTCGTGGGCTCCTTCTATGAGACCGGGAATATCCGCCACGACAAAGGGCTCGCCCCAATCAGTGTACACGACACCGAGGTTCGGTACCAGGGTGGTAAAGGGGTAGGCTCCAATTTTTGGTTTTGCAGCGGATATCTTACTGATGAGAGTGGATTTGCCGGCATTGGGGAGACCGATAAGACCGACATCGGCGATAAGTTTGAGTTCCAGTTTTAATTGAATTGTCTGTCCGGGCTCGCCGGGTTGAGCAAAACGAGGAATTCGACGGGTGGCTGATTTGAAGTGGTAGTTTCCTTGTCCCCCTCGTCCGCCGGTTGCGGCAACGAAAGTTTCTCCGGGGTTTATAAAATCTTTCAGGGTTTCCCCTGTTTCACTCTCGGTGATTATGGTTCCGGCGGGAACTTCTATGATAATGTCGTCCCCTTTTTTACCGGCTTTCTTTTTTCCCTGACCGCCGGCGCCATTCTTTGCTTTCAGGTGACGTTTGTATCGGAAATCGTAAAGCGTTCGTTTTCTAGGCGATGACTTCAGGATGACATCACCGCCTTTACCACCATCTCCACCGTCGGGTCCGCCGCGGGGGATGAATTTTTCCCGCCTGAAACTAACGCATCCGCTGCCGCCGTCTCCGGACTGGATGGTTATCTTGGCTTCGTCAATGAATTTCACACGGCATAAACACTAACTTTTTTTCGTGATCGGCCCAATCGTTCATACGTGACAATACCGTCTATTTTGGCGAACAGCGTGTAGTCTTTACCAAGACCGACATTTTCGCCGGGATGTATCCTGGTGCCCAACTGGCGAACGAGAATATTTCCCGCGTTAACGATCTGTCCTCCATACCGCTTGACACCTCGCCGCTGGCCATTACTGTCGCGACCGTTTTTTGAGCTTCCGCCCGCTTTTTTATGTGCCATTGTTATAACTCCCTTTTCAACAACCCCGAAGGCTGTTGTTTCTGTTTTATTCCCGATGTGCCCAGGCCGTACTATACCGAGATATCGTCGATTCTGACGGCCGTAAATTGTTGACGGTGCCCTTGTTTTCTGCGATAACGTTTGCGTCGCTTGTACTTGAACACCAGGATTTTCTTATGCTTTCCCTGCTCCACGATATGACCGTGAACAATCGCATTCTCCACCAGAGGTTGGCCGATTTCAAAACGATCGCCATCGGAAACCATCAGAATCTGATCAAAATCGATCTTGGAGCCGATGTCCCCGGGTATCTTTTCGATCTTCAGTGTTTCCCCTTTTTGCACTTTATATTGCTTCCCGCCCGTTGTTACGACAGCATACATGCTTGATGCCTCCTATATAGTACCTATATGAAAATTGTATCATTTCGATAAATGAGCAATATGATAATTTTTTTGAAAATTGTCAAGAAAAATATGTGAAATTGATATTAAGTTTAAAAGATGATACGAAAAATCAATTATTAATGACATAAATTTTCCGGGTTATAGGCGTTTTTATAAACATGTTCCGAATAAGTCTCTCAGCTGGGGGGATTCCATATTTTTTTCAAAAGGACATATCATGATCAATCTGCATCACTAGCGTAGTGCCCTGCCGGATTGATGATGTTTCTGCGGCCTTATGTTACTAACAACCGGCCGTATTTCATCATCAATCCGGTGGGCACAAGACAAGGCTTTGTTTGATATGTCCTTTTGAAAAAAATATGGAATCCCCTTTACGGTGTAACCGGAACGTTATTTTGACAAATGCTATAATCTGGGTGTAGACAATATTTATCAGAGGGGAATTATTTTATGAAATCGAGAAGGTCGATTCTGTCTGTGCCGGGCCATATTGAAAAAATGCATCCAAAAGCGAGGAACAGCGTAGCGGACATCGTGATGTTCGATCTTGAAGACAGCGTGCCCGTGGATAAAAAGAAGGCAGCCAGGGTTCAGGTGATTCAATCTCTTCTTTCTCTGGATTGGCATCAAAAAACCGTAACCGTCCGTTGTAATGCGCTTGACACCCCGTTTGCTTACATGGATCTTATTGATATCATTGACAATGCCGGCCATTTACTGGATGCTGTGGTTATTCCAAAGGTGAACCACCCGGGTGATATTCATTTCGTTCACCGACTGCTCGATGGTATTGAAATGGCCAGACAACTTTCGAACCGGATCGGCATTGAAGCATCCATCGAAAGTGCCGCAGGCCTGGAAAATGTGTCCCTCACAGCAAAGGCAAGCAATCGTATGGTCTCATTGGTATTCGGCATCGCCGACTATTCAGCTTCCATTGGTGCGAGACTGGTATCTGTTTCAGGGCATGGTGAGGCAGAGGCAGACGTTTATCCCGGTCATCGCTGGCACTTTCCTTTAAGCCGGATTATTATGGCGGCCAAGGCCAATGGTTTGCAGGTGATGGATGCGCCGTATGGGAATTTCAAAGATCTCGATGGGCTGCGTCGATCCGCTGTCATGTCAAACGCTCTGGGGTGTGATGGCAAATGGGTTATCCATCCAAGCCAGATAGAAATTGTCAACGCGGTATTTTCGCCATCTCCGGAAGAGATCGAACGGGCGCGGGTGGTCATCGAGGCCTATGAGGCGGCTACTGAATCCGGGCGCGGTGCCGTATCTCTGGAGGGTAGTGTGGTGGACAATGCCACGATTCGTATGGCCAGACAGCTTTGGGAACAGGCTAAATACCTCGGGATTTTAAACAAAAAGTAGTAAGCAATATATAGGCTGTTAGGCTGTAGACTATTAGCCGCTAACAGCCTACAGCCTAACAGTCTACAGCCTATGCTAATCATTAAATTGCTTGCGAAGCACCTTTTTATCCAATTTCCCCACACTGGTTTTGGCGATACTTTCGACAAATTCGTATCGATCCGGAACACCATATTTGGGCAACTTGCCCTGTTTTGCAAATTCCAGCATGTAGTTTCTGAAATCATCTGCCGATATTTTGCCCCTGTATTCAGGTTTCAGGGTGACGATCATCATGGGGCGTTCCCCCCACTTTTTGTCAGGGATGCCGATGGCCGCGGATTCCAGAACGGCTTCGTGTTGGCTCATGATATTTTCCAGGTCGAGAGATGAAATCCATTCCCCGCCGCTTTTGATGACATCTTTGATCCTGTCCGTTATCTGAAGATACCCATTTTCATCAATATGTCCGACGTCGCCGCTATGAAGCCAACCCTTTCGCCATAGTTCTTTTGTTTTGTCCGGTGCCTTGAAATAGCTCTGGGTGAGCCAGGGAGACCGCATGACCACCTCTCCCGTTGTCATGCCGTCGTGCGGGAGCCCCTGGACGTTTGCATCCACGACCTCGACTTCAGCCAGTGGCAGGGGTTTTCCGGTTTTGGTGATGACATTCAAGTATTTGTCTCCTTCCCAGTTCAGCATGGATTCATTGGGTGTTGCAATGGTCATGACAGGCCCGGTCTCTGACATTCCATAGCCGGCATGAATTTCGATACCGAGTTTCATGGCCTGCCTGGCCAGTCCTTTTGGGAGCTGTGAACCGCCCATGACCACTTTCCAGTTTGACAGATCGACTTTTTTCGCCAGGGGGTTCGTGAGGATCATTTGTAGAACCGTGGGGACGCAATGAGAAAAAGTGACGTTTTCGGTTTCGATCAGTCTAAGTATTTTTTCCGGCTCATAGGGGCCGGGATAGACCTGCTTGGCGCCCATCAACGTTGCAACATAGGGAAAGCCCCATGCATGGACATGGAACATGGGTGTCAGGGGCATGTAAACATCGTTTGAGCGGAAACGGGAAAGGGTTTGGTAGGCACTGGAGACGATGCTGACAGACAGCGTGTGCAGAACCAGTTGCCGGTGTGAATAATAAACACCTTTGGGATCACCCGTGGTGCCGGTGGTATAAAACGTTGTGGCTTTCATGTTTTCGTCCAAATCAGGAAATTCATAGGACGGTGTAGTCGAACCAAGCATTTCTTCGTAGTCGGCATTTATCAAAAGGTTTGTGTCTATGGCTGCAGCATCCTCTTTTATGACGATAAGGGTTTTTATATGATCCAGTTGGTCTCGAACAGCCTCGATGACAGGCAGAAAATCGGAATGGGTGATAATGGTTTTGGCTTCGGCATGGTTGATGGTATAAACGATCTGTTCGGAGGATAAACGCCAGTTGACGGTCTGTAGAATTGCTCCCATCATGGGAATGGCAAAGAAGCACTCCAGGTACCGTGGGCAGTCATAATCGAGTACGGCAACCACGTCGCCGCATTGAATATCCAGTTTGTCGAGACCCCCGGCCAGACATCGAATTCGATTGTTCAGGTCCTTGTAAGTATAGCGCGTTCTGTCGCTGTAAACGATCTCCTTTTCGGGTGCGTAGATGAGAGGGGTATTGAGCAGTTTCTTGAGGATCAGGGGGTATGCGTAGCTTTCACCCGGCTCGTAGATCTTTTCATTCATATGGGGTCTCCTATCTTTGACACTATTGTGCGCGCATGGCATTCTATAGGCATTTTTATAAATATGTTCCGAATAAGTCTCTCGGCTCAAGGGGTTTCCATATTTTTTTCAAAAGGACAGATCATGATCCATCTGCATCACTAGCGTAGTGCCCTGCCGGATTGAT
>JAOZSO010000184.1:0-6757 GCA_029939655.1 Desulfobacterales bacterium | reverse complement strand
GTATTGCCCTTCGACCTTGCTCAGGGCGGTGAGCTAGTCGAACCGTTTAGGATTTTGAATTTCGTGCTTCGGATTTAAAGAACTACCGCCATCGGCATAGCCAAACATTCTCTGACCTGGTCCAAAGGATCAGATTTCGTGATGAAAGGTCTTTTAGGGTTTTATTACTTGTCCCTGCTCGTCCCAAAGTTTATCGGATGCTTTTTCAACTAGCGTCAGTGGGAGCTTCAAACCTTGTTGTTTGGCATGTTTCAGACTGACCCACAAAGTGTAGCCGGAGGCAAGCCCTGCAGGGATCTGACCGGGATCTTCACCTTTGAGTATCCGAGCGGCTTTCTTCCCGGCGGTATATCCGATTTTGAAATAATCGAGCCCATAAGCGGCTACGGCACCCCTGGCGGTGCTGTCACGATCGCCGGCAAAGAGAGGAATGTTGTTTTCATTGCAAACTTTGGTAATGGACTCAAAGGCTGAAACCGCTGTATTGTCCGATGTGATATGGATGGCATCAACACGCCCTACCAGGCTTTGTGCAGCCTGCAACACCTCTGAACTGTTGGATATATGGGCCTCCACCAGTTTCCCCCCCATTTTATTGATCGCGGATTTCATTTCCTGAATATGAAATGTCACATTGACATCGCCGGGGTTATAGATGGTTCCCCACCGTTTAGCATAGGGGACCAGATCCTGATACATTTGACACTGCAGCTCGATGGGCCAGCGGTCACTGACACCCGTCACATGTGTCCCGGTGGAACCGAGCTTTGGCACGATGCCGGTGGCAACGGGATCTGTTACAGATGAAAAAACGATCGGGATGGTTTTTGATACTTTCACCGAAGCCTGGGCGTTGGGTGTGCTGATGGCGTGAATCAGATGGACCCTGTCATCTTCGAATTTTCTTGCGATGATGGCACAATTGGGTTGTTCGCCTTGAGCGTTCTGCCGATCGATTATGATGTTCTCCCCCTCGACGAATCCTTCCTCTGCCAGAGCGGCCTTGAAACCCTTTGAATCGTTATCCAGGGCCGGATGCGAAACAATCTGTGCTTCCCCGATACGAAACATCTCGGCCGACACGGTCAGTGGCAATACCAGACTGATGATTATGAGAATACCCCATAAACCTGTAATTCTTTTCATTTATCTACCTCCCTTTTGTTATAGGATCCCTAAGCGCCTCAAACAGCACAAATCGCTATTGGATCACCCATTTCGCTCTATCGATGATGAAAACCGAAAGCTGAGTTATCCCCTTTAACCCTTAAAAGCGACACCGTCGCGAAAATTAAAATTGCGAAGCGATTTTATTTGCCGACGGTTTTGACCATTTCCGTCACAAATGCGGCATTGGTACCACAACAGCCTCCCACCATGTCAGCGCCTTCATCGATGACCCGTTTGATATCGTCGGCAAACTCCGATGGTGTCTGCTCATAAATGGTGATGTCGTCTTTTGGGATCGGTTTTCCGGCGTTGGGTTGAATCAATATGGGCCTGGTTGTGGCTTTGCGTAGTTCACGCGTGAGTTCGATAATATCGCTGCTGCCTAGTGTGCAATTAGATGCCACGGCATCCGCGCCATTTTCTGCTAATGTTGCCGCACATTGTTCAATGGTTTCACCCATCATGGTGAAGAAACCATTGGGTGTTTTGTTGTAGGTAATACCAGCAATGACAGGGATATTACCGGCGCGTTTGGCACCTTTGAGTGCTGCGGTTGCTTCGTCGAGAGAAAACATGGTTTCAATACTGATGATGTCTGCACCACCTTTGATGAGTGCCGAGGCCTGGTGAAAGAAGGCTTCTTCCAGCATTTCAAATGTAGCATCTCCCATGGGTTTGAACATCTTTCCGGTGGGTCCGATATCGCCCGCCACGAAAGCGTTCTCCGGGCATACACGTCCGGCGAGTTGGACAGCTGCCAGGTTAACTGCCTCCATTTGGTCGGCATGCCCCTTGATGCCGAGCTTGAGTGCTGAACCACCAAATGTATTGGTGTGAACGACGTCGGCACCTGCATTAAAATATTGCTGATAAATACCCATGATAACGTCGGGTTTCTCGAGATTCCACATCTCTGGGACACCACCGGCCGGGAGGCCGGCCTCCAGCAGCATGGTTCCCATGGCACCATCAAAGAAAACGATTCTGTCTTTCACCAGATTCAGAAATAAATTTTCGTTCATTCGTGATCTCCTGATAAAATCGTGTAACGATTTTATTATTATTTAGTGTCCATCCAGGAATGAGGATTTTTGTTCAAGGTCAAGGCATGCGAAAAAAATAACCGCAGGCATACGTTTGATATTCCGAGGATTATTTTTTTCGCATAACGATGAGATTGGGCAAAAAGACCATTTCTGGACGGACACTATTTGACTGTCACGACCGGGCATAGTGCCTTTAAGATGACATATTGAGCCGTCGAACCAAATACAATTTTTTCTACCTTGGAGCGACGTTTGATGCCGATGATGATCTCATCAATTTTCTGCTCTTCGGCAAAGTGAAGGAGATCTTCTCCCGCGGAAAGACCCCGGATCAGCAGGTGAGATTCACACGGTATGCCATCACCGGTTACAATATTTTTTTCGTATTCAAGATCAAGTTCCGCCTTTTCGATATTCGATCTATCCGATTCAGTCCCCTTTACCATCGATGTGGCAATGGCGACTGACGCTCCAAAAGCTTGTGCATGTTCAGTGGCCAGACGCACTGCCTCCTTGGATGAATTGGAACCATCAAAGCAAACCATAATTTTCATTTTCTTCTCCTTGAACATGTTTATTGTTCGTTTTTAACCTGGGTTGTGGAAACAACAACGTCGCGTTTGAAAAAAATCGTGTGACGAATTCGGCTAAGGTTTTGTCCTCCTGCATTAACACAGATTTTGCAACTTTGCCATATGCGGTTGCATTTATCTGTAAGGCTGTTATTTTACCCTAACATGAGACATCTATTGTCCGTCCACAAATGAGGATTTTTGCGTAAAATCATGGCGTCCAACGCAGATATCGCGGAAAAAGACCATTTGTGGATGGGCAATATCTAATAGACGAGGAGACACAGCCGTGATCCGCAGATACTTTTTCCCAGTAACCATAGGATTCATACTGCTTTGTACGGGGTGTTTTGTTTTTGGTACCAGCAAGGATTATCACCCGTTCGATCCTGATGATCTTGAATCGATTCAACCGGGTATTACAACGGCCACAGATATCTCCGGATTGTTTGGCGCTCCCACGAGTACTGTTGAATTGTCGAATGGGAATGCTTATATCTATCATCGTTCCGTTGCCAAGGCAACATTGATATGGCTGGTGCTTGTCAGCTTTGCAAACTACGACACTCAGGTCGATCAGATTGTCTTTTTCTTCGACAAGAACGATCTTTTGACGCACTATGGTGCGAGTTTAAATGCAGACAAGGCTGGTTATGGGTTGCCGTTTTAAACATCGGTTTGCGATGCTTGCCTTGCTCGGAGGCATTCTATTGAGCTTTTCAGGATGCCTTTCCTACCAGTACGAACGCAGGGTCGAGGGTGTTGAGATTAAAGATCCGGCTGATGCTTACTCTTTAGGCAAAACAACCATCGGTAATGTATTGTGCAGCTTGGGCGCGCCTGATGAGGTTCATTCCCTTGACAACACGGATTTGCTGGTCTACCAGCGCTCCCTTTTTCAGGAGAACGGTCTTTCTCTGGGGATTCCGGTGTTCGATATGGCCACAGGCTGGAGTGTTAAGATATCGGCAGCGGGTGCGGTGACACGCTACGACACCCTGATATTTTGGTTCAATTCCCAGGGCACGCTGCAGGATATCGTTTTTGAAAAAGCATCGGGCAGGTCTTATCTCAAGACACTTTTCTCAAAGCAAAATGACTGATGCTGAAATGACTTGCAACGCGCCGGATTATCCGGAAGTTGCCGGGAGGTCCATACGGGAAATGTACCGCCAGGTCGGGGATCTGGTTCTCGATGAAAAAGGTATCGCCCAAAGGAGCTTGATGGTCCGTCACCTGGTACTGCCGGATGGTCAGGCAGGCACACGCAAAATTATACGGCTTCAGACTGAAATGCCTTGCGCCAGGACCGATCAGTTTCGTGAAATTTCCGGGATAGCCCGAATTTTTCATGGTCTTTTTCGTGATTTCGTACTTTCGTGTTTTCGTGATAAAAGATCTCTTTCTTTTCTCCCGCAAGTTTGTCTCTGCGCTCCCCTTGACTCGATTTCCTACATGTTTGCGTAAACCTTTTGCCGGTGTTTTGCAGCCGACTGCAGAACACCGACTTTGATGTCAACGTAGTCGTAGACTCTGGCACTTTTTTTATTTGCTGCCGGCCTGAGAACCCGTCCAAGATATTGAAGAACTCTTCCACTGAAACGGATGGGTGTTGCCAGGAAAAGGGTCGTCAGAGTGGGGCAGTCAAACCCCTCCCCCACCAATTGGCCGGTGGCAATTACAACGGGTACTGCGCCGCTCCTGAGACGATGGAGAACGTTTTTCCGTTGTTCGTTCGACAAATCACCCGTCAAGAGATCGGCGTCTACACG
The DNA here is from genome assembly GCA_029939655.1 of Desulfobacterales bacterium. Lineage (GTDB taxonomy): Bacteria > Desulfobacterota > Desulfobacteria > Desulfobacterales > B30-G6 > B30-G6. The sequence continues at coordinate 2,197 of JAOZSO010000184.1, read as the reverse complement.
ATGTTTATACCGCAGGAGCGACAGGAGTGTTTCACAATGTCTCTTTCTATCTGAAAGCACCAGGCAGACGCCCTCACCCTTTTTAATTTCTTTGACCACGTCCAATGCAATGAGATGATTTCGATCATCGTTCATGGTCAGTTCAAGTAACATCTTGCTGTAACTGTTCACAGGGTCATGATACGGTTCGAAATCGGTTTCGCGAAGAATGATTTCAGCTTCTAGGATATGTCCTTCCTCGATCAAGTGAGATTTGTCCACGGAATGGTGTATGTCACCCAGGTGCCAGAATATCAAATTTGAAAGGTTATCCCTGCGAAAAGGGGTGGCCGACAGACCGAGCATAAATTTTGCATCAAATTCCGTTACGGCATCCGTGAAAGTCCGACTAGGCGTCCTATGACACTCATCAACGATGACATGCCCTATTCTCTTTGATACAACATCTGCACAACGATAAAGGGACTGGACAAGTGCGACGGTAATCGCATCCCCAATCTGTTTTTTTCCCGATCCAATCAATCCGATTTGTGATTCCGGGATTCCAAAAAAACGATTGATTTGTTCAATCCACTGGTAGGCCAGGTCTTTTGTGTGAACGACCACCAAAGCAGGTTGCTGCCTTTGAGCGATCATAAATAGGCCCATGACGGTCTTGCCGCTACCGGTGGGCGAATTCAGGGTACCAAAATCTCTGGAGAGCATTTTATCGACAGCCTTTTTCTGAAAAGATTTCAATTCTCCACGGAAAGAAAAATTTGCTGACGGCAGTGTTCTTCTAAAATCTTCCATCTGGTATGCAATGTTGTCATGCCGGCACATCATGATTAACTGCCGGAGGTATCCCCTGGGAATCCACAGGGTTTCTTTGTGACGGTGAAAAAAGCGAAGCAGTTTGGGGACGTTTCGGTTCCATCTTCCCATTCTGGCGTTTTCGAGCCATTTGGGATTGGGGATGGTCAGTTTGCCGATGAGCTTTGTTTTGAGCGCTTCGGGAATATCGGAAAGCCTCAGGTCTCTAGACAACTCGATTTTCAATGTGACCTCAACCATAGCACGATCGGGATTACGAGTATAGCCAGCAGTATCAACAAGCCTGGTACTGAAATATAGGCGCTATACCAGGGTTTGCCTGTTGCATTGGCGCGTTTGAGTTCAGCAAGAAACCAGTTGCCGATCAGGATGGCGGCTATCAGGACGGGAATGATTTTAAGAAAAAAAACAATGTTTTTCATGAAAGGTCAGACCAATATTAGAAGCAATCTCAAAAATAGGATTTTGGTTCAATAAAAAAGCAAAGCGGACAGCCCTGCTTGCCCAAAATGGCTATTTCAGAGCACCGCTACTGCATTCAGGCCCTGCCTATGGTGTTGTTTTTGATTAAATATTTGAGTTGAGATTTCTGGGAGTTTGTCAATCCTGCAAACTGTACGGTCTGTCGCTTTATTTTCCGGTAGGGATACAAGACTTCGCCCACCGCAAAATCAGAAACCTTCTTAAAGGGTATGCGATCAAGTTTCAGGTCATTGTCGGTCATAACCTTTAGTTCATATGACTTATTTCCGATGAGAAAACCGGTATCTTCATAATCGAAAGCCAGTCCTCCCATACTGATATTGTGTACCTGGTTCATTCTGGCCGAGTTTTCCATGATAACGAAAACGCCGTCCCGGGCGTTGAAACGCGGCCGCTTACGGAATCTAAGTGTGAGAAGTCTTTTAAAAAAAGGAAGAAGCATCGTATCACCAAGTAGTAAGGAATCTTTTTAAAGGATACCTTGATTCCAGAAAGGTTGTTTCCCAAACAATAAAAAATATTTTACAGAAATATGAAAATTTTGTCAAGTAACAACTAAATGTTGAGAACCGTCAGATAATTGTAGTAAAGTATGGTTTGAACCAATCTGATTCAGTTCAGGTTTAAGGAGGAATTGCAAAATGGCCAAAAGTCCAGAGATAGGTTACAAAGTTGTCGCAACCATTACAGGCTCAGAAGGAACATGCGGTGCAGGTCACAAGGTGGGCGAATCCTTTGAGATCAGTTGTCATAATCCTGCGGGCCTATGTGGCTGGTTTTATCACGACATTTTCCCGAGCCTGCAAACATTTCAATTCGGTGGATCGTTACCGTGGTGGCATGGTGATACTATCAGCCTGCAGTGTCCGGACAGCCACAATCTTGTAACAATTAAACTTGA
>JAOZSO010000183.1:0-6763 GCA_029939655.1 Desulfobacterales bacterium | reverse complement strand
GTATAGAAAGTGATCAACCTCCAAACTTTAATGCAAAAAAGGGGCCAAAATTGCTGGAGATAATTGGGGAAAAAGCTGGTCTTTCAGTGTAAGAACGTGTTGACAGGCCCCAAAGGCAATTAATCCCGAGGTAGATAATTCAAACATATGAATCATCTATGGATCCTATTGCTCAATAAATATGAAATTAACTACACAAATAAAAAGGTCATTTCTTTCGGTAAAGAACAAAATCCCTACCTGATACTCTACCATTATCAAATAGGCAGGGCCAATTATGGCCCTGCCTTCTTTATTTGCCTGAATGCTCCAACGAATCACCACTCCTCGGTATGTTTCAACACGTCGTTGCATTTTCTGAATCAGAAAATCTTCATTGATCAAGCATAATAACCCACGAACTCTCCGCACCGATCATTGAAAAATTCCATCGCTTCACTAACGGTATCAAAGATTATCCAGTCATGCCGTATGGTCTTTTCACCCTGTTTGCGGATCCTTTCGATCTCAGTATTCCCGAAGTATTCAAAATGGTCGTGATATTCAGTGTACAGTTCATGTTTTCGCATTTTGATCCTCTCCTTTGATTGTGTAAAATTACCTTTTATCTGTATGTCTGCACGCAGATTAACACATGTGTTTGACAGATCCGGTCACACTGTTGTAAATTTATTGTTATTTTATTCAACTAAAAGCACTTATCAAAGAAAGGGATACCAAAAAGTGGAAATTAAGCCGAAGAAATTACCGTATTTTAAATGTGGAAAAGGGTTGAGGGAGCGGGTGAATAAATGATGATTCCCAAAATCATAGGCATCATATTTGGCCTTTTGGCAGCGGGAATCTTTGCCTGGAAATTCAAAGAGACTCCACTGTGCCGCCCATGAATCATGCTGCCTTTGGGCTTAGGCGTCGGGTACGCTGTGTATTGGCTGGTTAAGGGAATCGTTTGATGATATTGCTTGGGTTAAGAAATTAAACATGTCGAGCTATGCTGTATGGATCCGAGGTGAATTACACCCCAAGGTTGCATAAACAACATGGCAAGGGAGGAAAGTATGGCATCACTCACAGACCGAATGATGCGGGCAGCAAAACTGGATGTAAGCCTTTATGAAGAGGTCGAGGCGGATAAAGAGGCCATGGGACAAGCCATGACAGTCGTTATTCTTTCCAGTGTTGCAGCAGGAATCGGAACTATCGGCACAATAGGGCTAAAGGGCCTTATTATAGGAACTATTGCTGCTCTAGTAGGCTGGTTTATCTGGGCGTATTTGACATATGCTATTGGGACCAAGTTGTTAGCTGAGCCACAAACAAAAGCGGACTATGGGGAATTACTGCGTACTATCGGTTTCTCCAGTTCTCCTGGAGTGCTTCGATTTTTTGGTATCATCCCCATGCTGGGGAATATCCTAAATTTAATTTGCGGTATCTGGATGCTTGTAGCGATGATCATTGCCGTAAAACAAGCACTTGACTATAAAAGTACTTGGCGGTCAGTTGCTGTTTGCCTTATTGGTTTTATTGTTCAGTTAATTGTTTTTGTTCTGTTTTTTCAGTTGATAGGGGGTTTCGGAGCTTCACAGCCATAGTTTATACCCTGCATGATAAATATTTCCTGTTTTTTGGAGCCTCACCTCAATATAATGCTATGTTGTCAGGGCATATTCCACTGCCGCTTCGGCATGGATAAAAGTGGTGTCAAACAAGGGGATGGGGCTGTCCTGGTCTTTCACGAGCAAACCGATCTCGGTACACCCCAGAATCACACCCTCTGCTCCGGCTGCTTCCAGACGTTTGATAACCGCAATATATTTTTCCTTTGAGGCGTCCTTGATCAGACCCAGAACCAGTTCATCAAAAATTACCTGGTGAATCATATCCATGTCCGCATCAATGGGTGTCAACACCTCCAGTCCGTGGTCATGCACCAGCTTTCCCTTATAGAAGTCCTCTTGCATGGTAAACCGCGTCCCCAGCAATCCAATTTTCCTGATACCCCGCGACAGTACGCTCTTTGCGGTGGGATCGGCAATGTGGAGCAGTGGCATGCTGATATGCTGCTGGACAACAGGCGCAACCTTATGCATGGTATTCGTGCATATCAGCAGAAAATCCGCCCCACCCTTCTGGAGACCTCTCGCCGCCTCCCCCAGGAGTCTCCCGGCCTCATCCCATAATCCCCGGTGTTGAAGGCTTTCGATTTCCTGAAAGTCCACCGAATACAACAGACATTTAGCGGAATGCAGTCCGCCCAGTCGTTCCTTAACCAACTGATTGATGATCCGATAATATTCCAGGGAAGATTCCCAACTCATGCCGCCCAGCAAACCAATGGTTTTCATTATTGCCGCTCCATGGCAACCTTGCGGTTGCAAACTTTCAGCTGATAGCCCTGCTGAGAAAATTGACCAGATTTTTGGTAAAGAGATAAAGCACCACGAAAAAAGTTAAGGGAAAAATAATGCAGTCAAATACGTATCCGGCGACCAGCTTCAACGTCAGAACAGCCATGTGGCGGGTCCTGTCCTTGAAAAATGTACCGATGAATTGAATACGCTCCTTGGTGCTCTCATATTTTGCCTTGAAATCAAAACCCGGAAAAAGCGATCCTTCGTTGACATCTTCCGGGAAAAACCCCTCGCTCAGGTAACCAGGAGAAAATTCTCTGTGGATGTCTTCAAAACCTGTCTGGGTCTCTTCGATGATCGGCTGTGTGATTCTTTTCGATAAAAATGAGGCCCCGGTAATAGATATGGGGAGGATCACATATAAAATCAAGGTCAGAACAACCAGAAACATAGTCGATTCTCGAACAACCTGGGTCATTCGTTGACAGTCCGCTAAAAACCAGCGAAAAATCAAAAAAACCCCGACCCCCAATAACATCGCCGCCAGGCACCAATGATCGATTAAAGCCACTGCTTCCAGACACATCCGGGTCATCAGCAGGATCGTACCGCCGGCCAATGCTGCTTTCCAGGCTACGTCCACATAATCGTAAACCGCCTGCACAATATCACCGATTTCCAGATTGAATCCGATACCCACTTCAGAGCCTTCGATGATGGCCAGTCCGCTCTTTATACCCGACAACACCAGGAAGCCCGCCAGGCTCCGATCAAAAGCATCATTCAGATAGATAAGGTTGGCATCGGTAATTCTTCCCATGCCGACAGCATCCACCAGGTGGTCTGCATATCCGGAGGCCGCCAAAACAACGGCGCCTATCATGAAAACGATCAACAGGCTTTTCTTGACGTGGTGTATTGTCATTGGCATTTGTGTATAATAGCGGTATCTTGATCTATTGTCAAAATCATAACGCAGATTTCAAGCCTCGACAATCGCTCAACTTATGAGTAAAATAGATATTTCATTTTTTCCTCGAATTTCGGGAGGACGTAACTCGCGCAAGGCCCGATCAGGTTTGTGAAATATCAGGGATAAGTCTATGTTTTCCATTTACTCAGGGGGAACACATACCATGCTGAAGGTGGTTCTCTGGTCTCTCGTGCTATATGCCGGATATTGCCTGCTTCTTTTTCTGGCCCAAAGACACATGCTGTTTCCCCGGTACATGATGCCGTCTTTGATCCAGGAAGAACGTCAGGAAATACCGTCACTGGAAACCCTCTGGATTCAAACGAAGTTTGGAAAAGTGGAGGCATGGTTTTTACCGCCGGCAGAACAATCTGATAATCACCCCGCTCCGCTGGTCATATTTGCCCACGGGAATGCAGAACGTATCGACTTCTGTGTCCAGGAAATGCGCCAATTTTCGCATTGGGGTATCGGGACCTTGCTGGTGGAGTTTCCGGGTTATGGTCGATCCGAAGGATCGCCGTCCCAGGCCGGCATCACAGAAACTTTTGTAGCCGCTTATGATCTCATGACCCGCCGAAAAGATATCGATGCCTCAAGGATTATTCTGTACGGGCGATCCATGGGTGGCGGTGCCGTCTGTTCCTTGTTAAAACATCGTCGGGCTGCAGCACTGATATTGATGTCCACCTTCACGAGTGTCCGTTCGTTTGCATCAAGGTATCTCGTTCCCACTTTTTTGGTTCGCGATCCGTTTGACAACCTTGCTGCTGTACGAACATTTCAGGGCCCGGTATTAATCCTGCACGGAAAGCACGATGAGGTCATTCCCTATGCCCACGGAAAATCCCTTTACCAGGCGTCCCCGAACGCCCGGTTCCTCTCCTATGAATGTGGTCATAACGATTGTCCGCCGGATTGGCCTCAGTTCTGGGAAGATGTGAGAGGGTTTCTCAGGGATGCCGGCCTATTAAACGGATAGGCTATTAGGGGTTCAGCTTGTAGGCTGTTAGGCGCATTTTGCCCTGTAGGCGACATTTAGCCTCCGGCTGTCATTTGTCCTATCGGACGACATTAGCGCTTCGCGCGTCATTTACCCTGCGGGCGTCATTGATAGACATTTGTCCTTCGGACGACATTAGCGCTGCGCGCGACATTTATTGTTACTCATAGCTTTTAACTCGGGACCTGCCTAACACTAAAAACCTAAAACTTAACACCCCAGTTAAGTGCTAACAGTTGAACTTAATACCTAAAACCTAACACCTAAAACGGATTGGTTTCCCCTCCAAACCTCGGACCCTCGAACCCTGCCCTTCTCACTTTGCCACCATCGCCCGCATCATGTCACCGGCATTTTCAGCATGATCTGCAATGGAACCGATAATTTCAGCCAGCCTGACGACATGATAAACGGTAATCGGATCGACATCCATGTTGAATATTTTCGCCTTTATCGTATGTTCCACACGATCGGCTTCCCGTTCCTGTAAACGCAGCGTCCGGATGATATCCTTGACGACAATACGCTGGTCTTCTTTATAGCTATGGAAATATTTCCTGGCTTCCACGATCATTTTGCTCAGTTCATCGATAGGGTCCACCACCGTTTCCACCAGATGGAAAATGTCTTGCTGGATCTCCTTTGGATATTTTTCATCAGGTCTGAGGGAAAGCCAGTCCAGGGCATGCTCCACTGAATCCAATACACTGTCCTGCTCTCTTAAATATCGAAACAGCTGAAATTTATCGATGGGCATGATCGTACCTTTTGGAATATGCCCCCGAATTCTCCGTTTGATGGCATCAGCCTCTCTCTCCATCTCGATAATATCTCCCCGGAGGGAGTCAAAACGGGAACATTGATAAGATATATGGCACTCCACTGCCTCCTGAAATGCCCATGCACAGTCCTTTACAACCTCTGCATGTTCCTGCATTCCGTCAAACGGCGATGTCATGAACATGGATAAGAAAGGTATTCTCATGGCCCCTCTCCTTTAATAAAAGATCCGGATAATTTTATAAATAATCATACTGGTAATGGCTGACGCCGGAACCGTCAGAACCCAGTAGATCATGATCTGAAATATGATCCTGAAATTAACAGCCTCGAGCCCCCGCGCAAGACCGACACCCAGAACCCCACCCACGGCCGCATGGGTCGTAGAAACGGGTAGTCCCAGCTTCGAAGCCAGCAAGACCGTTGTGGCAGCAGCAAAATCGACGGAAAACCCACGGGTATTGGTCAACGTGGTAATCTTGGTTCCGATGGTCGTCATCACCCGCTTCCCGGCCATACCGATACCTAGGGCAATACCGACACCACCAAACATTAGCAGAAAAATTGGCACAGGAACTTTGGCACCGATGGTACCCGTCTTGACCAGAAAGTAAATCACAGCCAGAGGGCCAATGGCATTTGCCACATCATTGGCACCCTGCGCCAGGGCAACATAGCAGGATGTGCCAATTTGAATTTTTCGAAAAACCTCTTCGGCGCCGTTCCCGTTACCCTGTTTTTCCACTAGAAATTTCCGCAACAATATTTTTCCAATATACCCCAAAACAGCTGCTAAAACAAACGACAGGATCAAAGCCATGGGCATTGATATGGAAAATTTTTTACCGAGGGGGGTTTTAAAGAGAAACGAAAGAACCACCACGAATATGGCAATCCCTATAAAATAGGGCGAGAAGCGTATGGATCGTTCGAATACGGCATCTTTTGAAAGGATGACCCTGACAATCACTTTGAACATGACAAACGCGATAACGAGGCTGAAAACAGGCGAGATGACCCAACTCAGGGCCACCGCTCCCAGTTTCCCCCAATTGATCACTGAGAAACCGCCCGCCATAATACCAAAGCCGATCATGGCCCCGACGATGGAATGGGTTGTCGAAACCGGCAGAGAGCGCCAGGTGGCAAAACTGACCCATAACGCGGCTGCCAGCAGGGCCGCGAGTGCACCGGCCAAAGCAATATGGGGATCCGACATCACATCGGTGGAAACGATGCCTTTACGAATGGTGTTGGTGACATGCGAGCCGATAAAGGTCGCGCCCACGATATTCAGAATACCTGCAATAAATACAGCCTGGCGGATGGTAATCGCCTTGGCACCCACAGCCGATGCCATGGAATTGGCAACATCATTGGCACCGATGTTCCAGGCCATATAAAAACCAAACACAAAACCAATGATGAGAATCAGGTATTCAGCCGACATATTTTCACGTTGTACACTGATACAAAATTAACTAGTGCCCATCCACAAATGTTCAGGTTCGCACCGTCCATACCATTCGAAAAAAGTTAAGGCAACGCAAAAAAAGCCTGCCCTTTTTAAAAAAAATCGGGATTATAACCAATAAAACGGTACCCCCGAAAGCGGATGGGTGATCCCTGTGCGAAAGTGAAACTGTCTGAGGT
>JAOZSO010000182.1:0-6765 GCA_029939655.1 Desulfobacterales bacterium | reverse complement strand
AAACATTTCATTAAAACATCTCACTCGACCCCTGGAATCATTGACCCCTGGAACCCTTAATTTTTTTTCGCTGCGTCATGCGCGCCTGGAGCTTGGGAAAGCGTTCCAGGTTGGTGTGGGGCAAAAAAAGTGCGGCAACATAATTGTCCATGTAGGAGGCTGTTTCGGACAGCTCGAAGTTGGTCATCTTTTTCGTGACTTCTGCCACGTTTTTGCGAATGTGATTGCTGAGAGCGCTCATCTTGGCACCCATCAGGGATCCATTGCCGATAAAGGTAACTTTCCCGGGATCCACTTCGGGAAGGAGACCGATGATCATGGCTTTTTCAAGGTCCACATAGCTGCCGAACCCCCCTGCCAGTATGATCTGTTCCACGTCCTGAATGGACATGCCGACTTCTTCGAGCAGGGTCACACAGCCGCCGTAGATAGCCCCTTTGGCCCTGATGAGATTTTCAATATCGATTTCCGTCAATACGATATCGCGATCGATCTGCGTGTTCTCTTTCCATGCCAGGACATATTCATAGATACCCTCTTTCTCACGAATCCGCGGTGTGTCCAGGTCGCGATCAAATTTGCCGCGGTTGTTGATAATTCCATATTCGAACAGTGTTGCCACCATGATTATGAGGCCGGATCCACAGATACCCTTGGGCCTGACATTACCGATGCAGATGTTCATGGGTTCGAGGGTATCCGGGTCGATGGAAAAATCTTCGATGGCGCCTTTGGTGGCACGCATGCCGAATTCGATACCCCCCCCTTCAAATGCCGGTCCGGCAGAGCAGGCTGCGCATGCAAACCATTCGGTGTTGCCTATGACGATTTCGGCATTGGTCCCGATATCCAGAAAGAGCGTCAACTTGTCTGTGAGATACATGCCGGAACCCATGACACCGGCGACAATATCACCGCCGACATAGCTCGATACCGCTGGATAGACCAGAGCGCTGGCATGTTCGTTCAATTCGATCCCAAGATCGACCGCCTTGATGGGAGGGTAGAGCGTTGCGGCAGGCACATAAGGAGAGCGCCGGATGTACCTGGGGTTGATCTTTAAAAAAAGCTGGGTCATGGTGGTGTTGCCGGCCAGGGTCATGTTCGAAATATTTTCGACGGCACACCCGCATTTTTTGACTATTTTATGAATGATGCCGTTGATGGTTTTGACAATGACCGCGTGCAGTTTTTCCAGACCGTCGGACTTTTCGGCAAATACGATACGGCTGATGACATCTTCCCCATAACTGATCTGGCCATTGAAATCGCCGGCTTCAGAAATAATATCACCGGAAATGAGGTCAATGAGCTGGCCATAGACGGTGGTGGTGCCGACATCGATGGCGATGGCATAATTGGTTTCGGACGCATCTCCGGGCTGCACATTGATAATGTTGGTTTTTCGGCCTTTCTGAACCGGTCGTTCAAGGGTTGCGGTCACCTTGAAATCGCCTTTCCGCAGAATATCCGGTATTTTACGGATAACCGGCAAACTGACCGCCAAACGGTGTTCGTTCTGGTCCAGTTTGAGAAAACTGACCAGTCTCGTCACATCAGGTAGGCGATCGTCCGCCGACGGTTCCGGCAATTCGATATATTTTTTTTCAACAGGTGGTACAAACAGGCCCTGTTCTTTCAGATCTTTCAGGTCTGTTTGTTTGACTTTAGCCGTTTGTCTGGGTGTCATGCGCATATTCAAGACACCGGCATCGACAGAGGATTCCACGGGCACACGGACGGTGAGATCACTTTCGACCACACTTTGACAGGCAATCCGGTAGCCTTTATCGATGTCTTCCTGGCTTAACCTTTCGCTGATGCCGCCGGCTACATTGCCGTTTTCAATGATGACACGGCATTTTCCGCAGACACCCTCTCCGCCGCAGGAAGCGTTGATGTGAACACCGGCCTCCAGAGCTCCCCTGAGGATGGTCTCGCCTTCGGGAACATCGATGGTGATGTTATGGGGTTGGAATGATATTGTATGGGTTTTCATATTTTTTTCTTTCAAAAGCGGTTTTAGGTTTTAAGTGTTAAGTTTTAGGTTGAGCCACGAGCTAAGAGCTATCAGCAATGAGCAGCAATTAATGACGTCCGAAGGACAAATATCGCACGAAGTGCAAATGACGCCTGAAAGGCAAATTACAGCCGAAGGCTAAATGATCCTTTTTTTATTACTGCTCCGATCACTGAAATTGCAACACAGCAGTACCAGGTCGTCCTCGAACTTTTTGGTTGTATTGAAGGGCAAGGTCTTGAACAGATTGATCATGCCCCTGTTTTCAGGTGACGTGTAGGCAAAAAGACCGGAAATGCCATTCACCCGGGCGGTTTCGCACAGCTTTCGGATAAGGATTTTCCCAAGGCCTTTCTTTTTATAATTTTGGCTGACGGAAAATGCAACTTCCGCCGTATTGCTTGAGGGATCGAGCAGGTATTCGCCCACTCCCACCACTTCACCAAAACCGAATTCTCCGATGACGGCAACAATGGTCAGGTCTTTGATGTAGTCGACCTGGGAGACATCTGAGACTTCGGCACGTACAAAAGAAGTTTTATCATGAAAGAACCTGGCAATGACATCATCTTTGTTAAGATTGTAGAAATGTTCCTGTATTCGCCTTTCATCCACGGGCTTGGCCGGCCGGATGGTGACATTTGTGTTGTCCAGAAGGATGGTTTCTTCGAGCTCCCTGGGATAGACGCCGTGAATGGACTCTTTCAGGGTTCGTTCCGTGCCGATCAGGCCTAACTCCTTGGCTTGATGGAACAGCTCGTCCCTGAAATCCGGGTGGGCAATGCTGATCATGGCGGTTGCCCGTTCTTGTATACTCTTGCCAAATAGATTCATGATGCCATATTCGGTTGCTACATACTGGACATCGCCTCTGGGAACCACCACGGCCGTGTCGGTCAGCATTGGTACAATGCGACTTTTTTTGCCTTGTTCAGTAGTGGATGTCAGCAACAAGAAGGATTTCCCGCCGGGTGCCTGGGCGGATCCACGGATGAAATCCGGCATGCCGCATATGCCTGAAAAGTGATTGTGCGGAAGCGCGTCCGCAGCCACCTGGCCGGTCAGGTCCATGGCCATGGCCACATTGATGGAGACCATCTTGTTGTGGCGGCTGATGATATTCGGATCGTTGACATAGTCTGAGGGATGAAATTCGATGGCGGGGTTGTCGTTGATAAATTCATACAGGTTTTCAGAGCCGATGGCGGCGCTGGCCACGATCTTGCCGTCATTAAGGCCTTTTTTGCGGTTGGTGATGACGCCCTTTGATGTCAGATGCATCATATCTTCCGTTAAATATTGTGAGTGGATGCCCAGATCGTTTTTATCCGACAGGGCCAGAAGGGTTGCCTTCGGTGTGATACCGGGGCAAAGTTGAAGAGTCGATGCGTCGTCGATAAGCCGGGCGATGAGTCGGGCGATATTGTCGGCAGAATCAGATTCCGGCATGTGACCAACTGTCAACAGGGGTTCATCGTGTTCGACGATGTGATGGACATCATTCACATGGACAAAACTCTGACCCAGCACTCTCGGCATGTTGGAATTAACCTGGGCGATGACCAAATCGGCCGACAGTGCCGCCGCCATGGTGATATCCACCGATACCCCAAGGCTCATCCAACCAAAGTCATCGGGCGGCGTCACCTGGATCAGTGCCACATGAATGGGAAGATGCCGGCTCCTGAAAAGACGGGGTACGGCTGACAAATTGATGGGGGTGATGAAGCGCTGGTTTTGCGACAGGTATTTGGCTTTGGCCGACCCTAGATAAAAATTTCGGATCGTAAGGTTCTGACTTCCCGTTTTTTCGGCGATGAGGGTCAGCGGTGTGCTTTCAAGGGCCATGAGCCGTACAATTTCGATATCGGTAAACCGGCCGGAGGTTTCTGCAAGGGCTTTTACCAGATGCTGCGGTTCTCCGGATGAAGAACCGATAAACACTCTCTGCCCGGGGCGAATGTACAGCATGGCTGTTTTGGCATCACATTTTTTCTCAACATAGCTGTCTGCCCAATATGTGTTCGTCATTGTTCCATTCCCCAGATTATCAAAAAATAAGGTGTAAATTGCGACCGATCGATAATCCCTGTGCCACTGTGAAAAACGCGTTCTAAAGTGCCTGTAATTCTTTGCCGTTAAAAGCGACAACGTCGCGTCCGATAAATTCGCGAAGCGAATTTATATTTGTAACGTTTCTAAAGAGGATTTTCAAGAGGAACTTGGACTTGACAGATAGGATTCGCCCGCTGCGTGTTTCATGTTTTTTCCCACTCGCCGATATATTTTTTAACGGTTCGGCGATCCAGGTTGATACGGCGGGCAACATCTTCAAAGGTCCCGTAGCGTTTGTAGAGGAGCGTACAGTAGCCGGCAATCAGGTTTTGGGCATCCAGTTCACCGGATTCGATTCCTTTTACCAGCCGGGCTTTCAGGTTGTCCGGTGAAACAGACTTGATATCACCCTCATAATTTTTCTTCAGAATTACCCGCCTTACACATTGCTCCAGCTCTCTGACATTGCCGGGCCATGCATAGCCGGGTCCCAGGGTTTTATCGATAACGGCCCGAATTCCCTTTTCCAGTTCCGGTGAGGGCTGGGCCAGCATTCGTTCGATGGTGTAGGACAACAGCGCATTCAATTCATCCGGATTTTGCTGGATTCGTACACGCAGCGGGGGCACCGTGATGATGTCGGAGCTGAGTCGATAATAGAAATCATCCCGAAAAATGTTTTTAGCCCTGATCTCGTCGATTGCCCGGTTGGTAGCAGCGATGACCCGACCTTCAAAACGGCTTTTTTCATGACTGCCGACAGGTGAGAAGACCCTGTTTTGAAGCACTTCCAGGAGTTTTATCTGAAGCTGCGTGGAGGTTTCTCCGATTTCGTCCAAGAGAATCGCACCATATGGGCTGCACCTTCCGAAAACGCCTGTGTGATTTTTTGCAGCGCCCGTGAAGGCCCCTTTTTTATGCCCGAAAAGTTCGGATTCGATCAGTGTTTCTGGAAATTGAGACAAATTAATGGACACAAAAGATTTCGTGAAGCTTTCCTGAAAGCCCTTTTTTTTAAGGAGAAAGGGTATGAAACCGGAACAGCCGATAGCCATGGCAGCGGTCCCTTTGCCCGTCCCGGTTTCGCCGAGAATGAGGGTAGAGAAATCTTCCATGCGATTCAGGAGATGTTTTTCATAAAAGTCGATGTTGTGGGTAAACACATTGTTCCAGAGGTCAAAACGCAGTTTTTTCATGGCAACGCTGGGTCCCACCAGTCGCCTTGTCATGAAATAATAGGCCCGCCTCAACTGGTAGCTCAGGGCAAAATATCGGGTGGTCGATTCACCCGTGAACCCTTTTTTCCTGAGAAAGATGAAGGCTTCATTGGCAAAGGGAACTTTGATAAAATTATCGCCCGCAGCGATCTGGTCGGTGATGAGTTTGTCAAATTGTTCGCGGTACCGGTAAAAGAAATCGAATAAATAGGCTGCCTGAACCAGTTGCCGATCTTTTCCCCCAAAAGCGTTGATGTCTGAAGGCCCATCCACTTCAATGATATCGATTCGTTTTCTTGTTTCATGAATCGCTTTTTCCAATCGATTTTTTCTGGAGGTCGTCGGCGATAACCCTGATAGTTTCAGATCTATATTCGCCCTGGCATCATCGAAGGGATTTGCCAGGATTGCATCGTAGACAAGCTCAAAGAAATCCCGGATATGCGGTTCTAAATTTTGTTGCTTTACCATGGTATTCACTGACTTTTTTAGCTTTTTAGCAGTTCAGGCTGTAGACTATTAGGCGCCTTCCGCTGATCGTTTTCAGCTACCCTCCAACCCTAAACTCTTGTATGCTTGGAAGCTATAATGTTTGGAAGCTGGGATGCTGCTATCTGCTGTAAGCCGTCGGCCACCCTCGGCCCCTTGAACCCTTTATGTATCTTTGTGCATCCCATGTAAGCACACTATACAAAAAATGTCCATAAGCCCATTAATCCCGACTCAGTTGACGGCGGCATCTATACGAATAATAAAAATAAATCAGCATGTTACAGGCACCATCGATCCGTTGGCATGATGTTTGAATTAATATGACAATATAAATATTCTATTGTAACAACGCAAACATGAGGTGCCACATGGAAAGTACGATTGTCGAACAACTATTGAAAATCAAAGAAGCGAACAACAAGCAGGAATATACCGGCAAAGAGAGGCGCAAGGAGGAGGACCCCACGCACTTCGGCCATTTTTGTCTGGAAGGATTGGAGAGAAGACAAGCGGATAGTATTTTTTCCTAAACTGTGCGTTTAAACTGCTTCATCAACACCCCCGTCGTCGCCGGCGGGGGTGTTTTTTTTGAGTGATACGCCATACGCTATTTATTCTGACCTAAAACCTCCACCTCTGGTGGAGGACTCGGAAAGGTTCAACCGATACGGTGAAAATTAAAAAGAAAAATATCGAATGTCGAACAAGGAATGTTGAACCGCAATAGCGAGCGCATTCCCCGTAGCTTGCTACGGGGTTAGCGAGCGAATCTAAATTAGACAGAATTCCTTACGGTCGAAGATTCCTGGCAGCTTGCTGCGAGGTTCTTCAATATTGAAGTGTTGTATCGCTACGCTCTTTCTTCTTTCGTTCTAAAAGCGGGGAACCATACTTCGAAATTCATGTAATCGATATTCGATATTGGATATTCCAGCCCCCTTCGAGGGGGCTTCTTGAGCCCACCCGCTCCGCGGGTGGAGG